>NZ_CP065681.1:0-202500 GCF_016027375.1 Clostridium perfringens | reverse complement strand
CTGAGGGTTAGTCGGGACCTAAGCCGAGGCCGAAAGGCGTAGGTGATGGACAACTGGTTGATATTCCAGTACCACTATAATCGTTATTATCGATGGCGTGACGCAGGAGGATAGTGTGTGCTAGCTATTGGATGCTAGTCTAAGCGTTTAGGCAGTGAGAGTAGGCAAATCCGCTCTCATAATGCTGAGGCGTGATGGGGAAGGTTCTACGGAACCGAAGTACATGATTCCACGCTGCCAAGAAAAGCGTCTAGAGAGAGAAGTAGTGCCCGTACCGCAAACCGACACAGGTAGGTGAGGAGAGAATCCTAAGGCCGGCGGAAGAATTACAGTTAAGGAACTCGGCAAATTGACCCCGTAAGTTCGCGAGAAGGGGTGCCTACGAGAGTAGGCCGCAGAGAATAGGCCCAAGCAACTGTTTAGCAAAAACACAGGTCTCTGCTAAAGCGTAAGCTGATGTATAGGGGCTGACGCCTGCCCGGTGCTGGAAGGTTAAGGGGAACACTTAGCGCAAGCGAAGGTGTGAACTTAAGCCCCAGTAAACGGCGGCCGTAACTATAACGGTCCTAAGGTAGCGAAATTCCTTGTCAGGTAAGTTCTGACCCGCACGAATGGCGTAATGACTTGGGCACTGTCTCAACTGTAAATCCGGCGAAGTTGTAGTGCGAGTGAAGATGCTCGCTACCCGCGATTGGACGGAAAGACCCCGTAGAGCTTTACTGTAGCTTAGCATTGAGTTTTGGTATTGTCTGTACAGGATAGGTGGGAGACTAGGAAACCAGGGCGTCAGCCTTGGTGGAGTCAACCTTGGGATACCACCCTGACAGTACTGAAATTCTAACTGGCGGCCATGAATCTGGTCACAGGACATTGTTAGGTGGGCAGTTTGACTGGGGCGGTCGCCTCCTAAAAAGTAACGGAGGCGCCCAAAGGTTCCCTCAGAACGGTCGGAAATCGTTCGAAGAGTGCAAAGGCAGAAGGGAGCCTGACTGCGACACCCACAAGTGGAGCAGGGACGAAAGTCGGGCTTAGTGATCCGGTGGTACCTCGTGGGAGGGCCATCGCTCAACGGATAAAAGCTACCTCGGGGATAACAGGCTGATCTCCCCCAAGAGTCCACATCGACGGGGAGGTTTGGCACCTCGATGTCGGCTCGTCGCATCCTGGGGCTGAAGTAGGTCCCAAGGGTTGGGCTGTTCGCCCATTAAAGCGGCACGCGAGCTGGGTTCAGAACGTCGTGAGACAGTTCGGTCCCTATCCGTCGCGGGCGTAGGAAATTTGAGAGGAGCTGTCCTTAGTACGAGAGGACCGGGATGGACTGACCTCTGGTGTACCAGTTGTTCCGCCAGGAGCACAGCTGGGTAGCTAAGTCGGGAATGGATAAACGCTGAAAGCATCTAAGCGTGAAGCCAACCTCAAGATGAGATTTCCCATAGCGTAAGCTAGTAAGATCCCTTGAAGAACACAAGGTTGATAGGTCGGGGGTGTAAGCATGGTAACATGTTCAGCTGACCGATACTAATAGATCGAGGGCTTGACCAAATATAGTAAATTAAATATGTGCAATTTTGAAAGAACAAAAACTTTCAAACATCTGGTGATGATGTTCTTTAGGGTAACACCCGTTCCCATTCCGAACACGACGGTTAAGCCTTTAGAAGCCGATGGTACTGCACGGGAGACTGTGTGGGAGAGTAGGTGGTCGCCAGGTTCAAAATGTTCCTCGGTAGCTCAATGGTGGAGCACTCGGCTGTTAACCGATAGGTTGGAGGTTCGAGTCCTCTCCGAGGAGCCATTTTTTTTATTTAAAAAGAGTTATTAAAGAAGATATAAATGTCTTTTTTAATAACTCTTTTTGTATTTCTCAAAGGAATTTAATAATTTATGTTGAATTATTAAAGTATAAAGAAAGTGTTAACATATAGTTATTAATAGTAGAAACTTAAAATCTAAGTTTAATATAGTTGATATTTTTCTTTTAAAGTATGGGGAATTTTTAGGAAAAATCATTAATCTTAATATATAAAAAATACTAAATATAATATTTTTTATTTGAAAGGAATATACTTAGGTATATAAGTTTTTTATAAAATTTTTATTACCCAAAATCAATATTAGACATATTCAAAAACACTTTTAGAAAGCAAATGAGTATAAAGTGAGTTTAAGTTTATCTTATATATAAAAATAAAGTTAAGAGTTTTTATATATTTTGATATTTAACTAAAAGAGTATATTTAAGTAAACATTATATTTAAATTTAATTTTTAGTTATTGCATAAGGGGATTTGATAAAAGTAGAAAGTAGTACATGCTTTTATATAATTAAGTTATTAAATACAAAGTGTATGCATACTTTAAACAGATTACTAATACTAATTTTTCTAGAAAGGTGGTGAATGCTACTTATATGTTGATATGTAAACAATATCAACGGTGTAGCAGAAGATTATGAAGGAGCATAAAATTGAGAATTTAAGAAATATAGGTATTATAGGACATAGTGATTCAGGTAAAACTGCATTATCAGAAGCTTTACTTTATTATACAAAGACTACTGATAGATTAGGAACTTGTGAAGATGGAAATACAATAAGTGATTATGATCAAGAAGAGAAAAAAAGAAAGATATCACTAGCCTTATCTATTATTCCTTTTGAATATGATGGAACTAAGATTAATATATTGGATACTCCAGGTTATTTTGATTTTGTTGGAGAGCAAATAGAAGGGGTTAAGGCTGCTGACTCTGCAATTATAACTGTATGTGGAGTTACTGGCGTTCAAGTTGGAACTGAAAAAGCCTGGGAATGCTGTGAAAAAGAAAAATTACCAAGAGCCTTTTTTATAAATAAATTAGATAGAGAAAATTCAAATTTTGATAAGGTATTAGAAAATATAAGAAATATTTTTGGAAACAAAGTAATTCCTACTCAATATCCATTAGGAAAAGAAAAGGAGTTTAAGGGAATTGTAAATCTTATAACTGAGGAAGCTTTTGAGTATGATAAAAAATCAGGAAAAATAAATAAGATAGAAATACCTAATGAAGTAAAAGATAAGGTTAATGAGTATAGAACTTATTTAATGGAATCTGTAGCTGAAACTGATGAGGAATTACTTGATAAATATTTATCTGAAGGAGAGCTTACAGTTGATGAAATCTATAAAGGACTTTCTATTGGATTTGAAGAAGGAGATATAGCTCCAGTTATGTGTGGAAGTTCAGTATCAATAGTTGGTATGAAAAGCCTATTAGATTCAATTAAAGGATATTTCCCATCACCAGATATAAGCAAAGCTAAAGTTGCTATTGATAGCAATAATAAAGAAATATTAGTTAAGTCAAATAAGGATATGCCATTTTCTGCATTTGTATTTAAAACAATTGCTGATCCTTTTGTAGGAAAGCTTTCAATATTTAAGGTGCAAACAGGAGAGCTAACAACTGATAAGATAATTATAAATTCAAAAAATAATAAGGTAGAAAAAGTTAGTTCATTATGCTTTTTAAGAGGTAAAAGTCAAATACAAACAAGTAAAATAGGCGCAGGAGACATAGGAGCTGTTACAAAACTTCAATATACTTCAACTGGTGATACTCTTTGTGAAAGTAACTTTAAGATTGCTTATGAAGGATTTGAGTTCCCAGAGGCAGTTATGACTATGGCAGTATTACCAAAAAGTAAAGGTGATGAAGAAAAAATTTCTCAAGGACTTTCTAAACTTCTAGATGAAGATCCAACATTTAAGGTTTCTAGAGATCAAGAAAATGCAGAAACTCTAGTTTCTGGTATTGGAGAGACACATATAGAGGTTTTAGCTAGTAAATTAAAAAGTAAATTTGGAATTGATGTAATTCTTCAAGATCCTAAGATTCCTTATAGAGAAACTATAAAAGGTAGTTCTGATGTACAAGGAAAGCATAAAAAACAATCTGGAGGCCATGGACAATATGGAGATGTAAAAATTAAATTTGAGCCTAGAAGAGATGGTGAGCTTGATTTAGAATTTGTGGATAAGGTTGTTGGAGGAGTTGTGCCTAGAAATTATATACCAGCAGTAGAAAAGGGATTAAGAGACTGTTTAAAGAAAGGGGTTTTAGCAGGTTATCCTGTAATAGGAATTAAGGCTACATTACATGATGGATCATATCACCCTGTAGATTCATCAGAAATGGCATTTAAGGTAGCTGCTTCATTAGCATATAAGAAAGGTATGGAGAATGCAAAACCTGTTATATTAGAGCCTATTATGAAGGTAGAAATAATAATTCCAGATGAATACATGGGTGATATAATTAGTGATATAAATAAGAAAAGAGGAAGAGTAATTGGAATGGAACCAGAAGGTAATAATGAAAAAGTTATAGCTGATATTCCTTTATCAGAAATGTTTAAGTATGCTACTGATTTACGTTCAATGACTCAAGGAAGAGGAAGCTTTAGCATGGAATTTGAAAAATATGAGGAAGTTCCAAGTACAGAGGTAGATAAAATAATAGAAGATGCAAAGAAAATAAAAGAAGCTAAGGAAGCTTAAAGAATTATATGTAGAAATTTGGGGAGTACCATCTTAAAATTTAAAAAGATGGTACTTTTTATGTATACAAGGAAAAAAATGTGGTTAAATTAATAATGTTAAAGGTATTATTAAAATTTGTTTAAAAAAATAATTTAGAAAGAATATATTGATGATATAAAACTGATGAATAAAAAAATATATAATAGAATATAAATCTTTTAGGAGTATTTTATCTTATTATAATTAAAAGTTAAGAGGTACTTTCTAAAAGTTCAAGGCTTTAATTTAATTAAAATTATTAGTAACTGAAAAATATCTTAAATTAAAGTGAAATAATGCAAAGATTAAAAATAATTAAATCTTTTGAAATATGAGAGGGTTTTTATATTTATATATCTAATTATATATTTAGAGATAATATCTTAAATGAGGTGTAATTCATGTGCAATTATAGAATGGATATAAAGGGTAAAATAAGTTTAAGTGATTATAGCAACATCTTTGATTATATAAATATTGTTGATGTATGTGATAGATTTATGATTTATATGGAGTCTTTAGATGATGATAATATAGGTATTATTTGTTCTATGCTTAAGGACAATAATTTTAATATAAAAAATCAAGGATACGACAATCAGGGGATTTACTATATAAATGCTAAAAAAATAGGTTAGTGAAAGCAAGCCATAATAGTATTTTTTATATAAATAATTGTAAAAGTATATAATTTAAAAATGGTATAACTTTAAATGTGTAAAGGTACGTACATTTATGTTATAATGTACTTTGTGTTAAATAAAATTATTAATAAGCTATAATTTAAGTTGTCATATAATAATTTAACGAAGTGAATTCTAAAGGGCAACTTGTAAGAAGCACTTATAGTTGAATTAATCCATAAGGAACATGGGGGAGGATTTTTTAAATGAAGAATTACGTTGTTGGAATAGATCTAGGGGGAACAAAAATTAGCTGTGCTCTTGCTGATCTAGAAGGAAATGTTAAAGCTCAACATACAACTCCAACTAATGCTCATGAAGGAGAGCAAGCAGTTTTAGATAGAATTATAGGCTGTGTTGAAACTGTAATATGTGAAGGAAAAGTAACTATTGATGAAGTAGAAGCAATAGGTATTGGATCACCAGGACCACTAGATGCTAGAACTGGTATAATAATAACAACTCCAAATTTACCTTTCAAAAACTTCAACTTAGTTTCACCATTAAAAGCTAAGTTTGGTATTCCTGTTTACTTAGATAATGATGCTAACGTAGCTGCTATAGGTGAATTTATGTTAGGTGCTGGAAAAGGTACTGAAAATATGATTTATATAACTGTAAGTACTGGTGTAGGTGGAGGAGCAATCCTTAACGGTAAAATTTACAGAGGAAGTACTTCAAACGCATTAGAAATTGGACATTCAACTGTTGCACCTGGAACTGTAAGATGTAATTGTGGTAACATGGGATGTCTAGAAGCTGTATCATCAGGAACAGCTATTGGTAAAAGAGGAAGAGAGGCAGTTGCTACAAATGTAGAAACAAGCTTAAAAGATTACGACAATGTAACTTCATATGAAGTATTTGTTGAAGCAGCTAAAGGTGATAGAGTTGCAAAATCAATAATAGATGAAGCTTTAAACTACTTAGGAATTGGTGTTGCAAATGCAATAGCAACTTTTGACCCAGACATGGTTGTTATAGGTGGAGGAGTTTCAAAAGCTGGAGAAGTTGTTTTTGAAACAGTTCAAGAAGTTGTTAATGAAAGATGTTTTAAAGCTATGGCTGAGCATTGTAAAATAGTTCCTGCTGGATTAGGAACTGATGCAGGAGTTATTGGAGCAGTAGCTTTAGCATTATTAGAGTGCAAATAATAAATTTATATAAATAAGTTAGAAGTTTTTACTTCTAACTTTATTTTTTTATATATTTTGCTAGACAAATATAATGTTTACATAGTAAAATGTTATAAATTTATAAACTCGCAAATTTAAATAATTAAATACTAGAAAAAAAGGTTATTTTGTGATAAAACTATATTGAAAATGGTA
The DNA here is from genome assembly GCF_016027375.1 of Clostridium perfringens. Classification (NCBI taxonomy): domain Bacteria; kingdom Bacillati; phylum Bacillota; class Clostridia; order Eubacteriales; family Clostridiaceae; genus Clostridium; species Clostridium perfringens. Next base: position 195,923 of record NZ_CP065681.1, on the reverse strand, counting down.
AATTAAGTATGAAGTTAGGTCATAACCACATATTGTGATTATTATAAAGACATTATATAAGTTCATTATATAATGTCTTTTATACTATAAATAACTTCTATACTATAAAACACAATGTTTTAGATAATTATGACTATATAGGTAAAAGTAAGATTTTAAAAAGTATTAAGGTTTCATTTGTAGAAAATAAAAAAATTTTAGAAATTTAAAAATAACTATTGCTAAATAATAATTATTATTATATAATAATGACATAAGGTTGATGAGGAAATACATCAACAAAGAAACACTTAAATAAAGACTTTTAAATTATGATATAAATTGAAATTAGATAAATTGTTTGTTTTGTAGGAGGAATAAGATTATGAAAAAATTTGTTTGTACAGTATGTGGATATGTTTATGAAGGAGAAAAAGCACCAGAAAAATGCCCAGTATGTGGAGTTGGAGCTGACAAATTCGTAGAACAAGGAGAAGACTTAGCATTTGCAGATGAGCACAGAATCGGAGTTGCTAAAGGTGTAGATGAAAGAATAATCGAAGGATTACAAGCTAACTTTGTAGGAGAATGTACAGAAGTAGGAATGTACTTAGCTATGTCAAGACAAGCTGATAGAGAAGGATTCCCAGAAGTTGCAGAAGCTTACCAAAGAATAGCTTTCGAAGAAGCAGAACACGCTGCTAAATTCGCAGAAATGTTAGGAGAAGTTGTAGAAGCTGATACAAAAGCTAACTTACAAGCAAGAGTAAATGCAGAGCATGGAGCTTGCCAAGGTAAAAAAGATTTAGCTACTTTAGCTAAACAATTAAACTTAGATGCAATCCACGACACAGTTCACGAAATGTGTAAAGACGAAGCTAGACACGGAAAAGCTTTCGCTGGATTATTAAACAGATACTTTAAATAAGATATAAAAATTACACGCTTTATAAATTAAAAATTTAATTACTTCCTTATTAGAAGAGATGCCGTAAAGGTATCTCTTTTTACTTATGAATAAAAAGTTTTTTATTATGATATTTTTAATATAAGGTATATAATTATTACAGAGTTAACTGCTTATGATTTTAAATAATCTTTTTAAGTATAATTTTCTTAATACAAATAAGTAAATAACTATTTTTATTTTGCAAAGATAATAGATGGTTATTGGTTAAAGATGATTGTCTTAAAGGATTTTTAAGCATAGATAAAATTTATGTATAAATAAGAGGAATAGAAGGGAGAAGTATTTTTAATATGAAAATATATTTCACAAGACATGGGGAAACTTTATGGAATCTTGAGCATAGATTTCAAGGATGGAAGGATTCTGAGTTAACTGAAAATGGAGTTAAAAGAGCAGAGTTATTAGGAAAGAAATTTAATGATATTAAAATAGATAAGATTTTTACAAGTCCTATAAAAAGAGCAAAGAGAACTGCATACTTAATAAAAGGTGATAAGGATATTGAGGTTGAAGAAGTTGAAGGATTAAAAGAAATAAGTTTTGGAAAGTGGGAAGGAATGACCACTGAAGAGATAAAAAGTCATGATGAATACGTAAATGAATTAGATAATCTATTCAATAAACCATTTTCTTATAAGAGTTTTGAAGGAGAAAATATAAAAGATTTTACAGAAAGACTATTTAAAACTGTAGATGATATAGTAAAAAATAATGAAGATAAGGACATTTTAATAGTTACTCATGGAATGTGTGTAAGATATTTAATAGGATACTTTAAAAATGAATTTGAGGAAAGCAAAATAATAGATTATCCTATATTTCATCAAGCTAGTTATAATGAGGTTGAATGGAATGGAGAAAATTTTGAAGTAATTACTTTGAACAATATTGACCATTATGAATATGATAAATAATATAAGAAGTTTAAATAATTTAATGAATAAAAATTCTAAAATTACACAACTTAATAGTAGACTTGTGCTACAATCTTAAATCTAAAATCTAGTGATTTTTAAATCTACCTTCTTCGATTCTTGGGAAGAGGGGAATAGATTTTAGAAGTAAGATTTTTAAATATTGAGGTGCTTTAAGTAGCACCTCCCTAATCTAAAAGTTATAGCTAAATCAAAATATTAGCTTAAAAGTTTAATGTAAAATGGATATTTAGCTTACTGTAGCTTAGAAAGTAGCAATAAAGTTATAGAAAATTATGCTTTTAGATAATTTATGAGCACATTAAAAATAGGGATACAATTATGTATCCCTATTTTTTTAGTAAATTACTTTTTCACAAATTTTTAAATCTACATTATTATCATTAAAGTATTCAATATATTCATCACTAGGTTTTGCATCTGTTATAACACAATTTAAATCATTAATTTCACAGAAAGTCATTAAAGAAACATGATCAAATTTTGATTGATCAGCTAAAAGGAAACATTCAGCACTTCTAGAGATTGCAGTTTTCTTTATTTTAAATTCTTCTTTAGTAGAATTAGTAACTCCTCTTTTTAGTGAAATACCAGTACAAGCCATGAAGCATTTATTTATATTATAACTTTTTAATATATCTGTGCTATGTAAGCCTGTAAAAGATTGAGTTTTTCTGTTAAGAATTCCTGATAAACAAATTATATTTAAGTTATTGTAGTGAATTCCTTTGCATATAGCTGTAACGCTATTAGTGAAAATAGTTATATCTTTTTTATCTTTTAGGAAATCGATAATATTAACTGTTGTTGTACCAGAATCTAAAAAGATGCTATCTCCATCTTCAATAAATTCAGCAGCAGCCTTTCCTAAAGCTAATTTTGAATTGCTATTTTTAACATTTCTTTCTTCAAAAGATACTAACTCTTGATTTTCATTAACCGTCACTCCACCATAGACTTTTTTTATGGTTCCTTTTTCAACTAGAACACTTAAATCCCTTCTTATGGTATTTTTTGATACATCAAACACTTCACATAGTTTGTCAATTGATACGGTTTTGTGATTAATAATGTAATTTTCTACTAGGTCTATTCTTTTTGAACGCATATCTTTCCCTGTTGCCCGTAATATTCTATCAATAATATTAAGTTTAGTTAATTAGTGAGTATAAAATTTAATCTATTTATAATATATAGAGTTTATACTAAAGGTATTGCTTTAATTTCATGATTAACAAATAAAAAATACTAAGAAGATAATCAATATAAACTAAAATTAACTCAAAATATTATATGTGATTAATCTGGATTTAGTACAGCAATTTATTGTAATGATACCTACTGCAACAAGTGTTCATCTCCTTTCATAGGCTTTGTGATTCTATTATAAACGAATTTTTCAGTAAAAGGAAGAGCAATTGTGAAAATATATGAGTAACTTTTGGTTATATTTTTCGTAAATTATGATTATATTTGTAGTAAATATATGAAAAAGTTATTGACATGTTATGGTTAAGTTGGTATTATTAAAACATAAAGAAAACAAACAGAAAACAAATAGTAAACGTTAACTCATGAGAGGTGATTAAATGGCGAATCAATTTATTATGCCAAAACGTATTATTTCAGGTGAAAATGCTTTAAATGAAAGTAAAGCGTATTTAAAGAGTTTTGGTAAGAGGGTTTTAATAGTTACTGATAAAGTAATGACTGATCTAGGTAATGTAAAGGTTTTGACAGAGGTATTAGATAGTGAGAATATTGAGCACGTTTTATACAATGAAATAAATAGTGAACCTACAGATACTATGATAGAAAAAGGAATTAAGCTTTATAAAGAAAATCAATGTGATTTTCTAATTGGTTTAGGTGGAGGGAGTCCAATAGATTCCACTAAAGCCATTGGAGCTATGATAACAAACGAAGGTAAGATATCTGATTATATGGGGAGAGAAATAGAAAAAGAACTTCCACCATTTGCTGTAATACCAACTACAGCTGGAACAGGTTCAGAAGCTACTCAATTTACAATAATTACAGATACTAAAAATGATGTTAAGATGCTTTTAAAAGGAGCTAACTTATTACCAAACTTAGCAATAGTAGATCCAAGATTTACAATGACAGCACCTGCTAAGATAACAGCAGCTACAGGATTAGATGCTTTAACCCATGCTATAGAGGCTTATACATCTAGAAAGGCACAGCCACTTTCAGATAGTTTTGCAGTTTCAGCTGTAAAAAGAATATTTAAGTACTTACCTATAGCTTTTGATACTCCAAAGGATTTAAAAGCAAGAGAAGAGATGTCAATTGCAGCTTTAGAAGCTGGAATAGCATTTAATAACTCTTCAGTTACAATAGTTCATGGAATGAGTAGACCAATAGGAGCTTTATTCCATGTACCACACGGATTATCAAATGCAATGCTTTTAGAAGCTTGTTTCACATATGTAGTAGATGGTGCTTATGATAGATTTGCTCAGCTAGCTAAAGAAATAAATATAGCTAATGATAATATGAGTAATGAAGAGGCCGCAAAAGCATTTATAGATGAAGTGGTTAAATTAATGGTTAAATTAGAAATACCAACTTTAGAAGAGTTTGGAGTAGATAAAACTAAGTTCTTTGATAATATAGAAAAAATGGCAGCTGACGCTATGGAAAGCGGAAGTCCAAGTAATACAAGAAAGATTATTGAAGTTGATGATGTGATAAAAATCTACAATAATCTTTGGAGGTAATAAATTATGGCATTAGTAAAGATGACTGAGCTTTTAGATGCTGCAAGAGAAGAAAATTATGCAGTGGGAAGTTTCAGTATAGCAAACATGGAAATGGTTAAAGGTGCTTTAAAAGCAGCTGAAGAAATGCATTCCCCGATGATTCTTCAGATTGCTGAGGTTAGATTAACTAATTCCCCATTAGAATTAATCGGACCTTTAATGGTAAGCGCTGCAAAAAATGCTAAGGTGCCAGTAGCAGTTCATTTTGATCATGGCTTGACCTTAGAGAATATAGAAAAGGCTTTAAAGATTGGGTTTACATCAGTAATGATAGATGGATCTCATTTAAGTTTTGATGAAAACGTTAAGATAACTAAGAGGGTAAAAGAATTAGCAGATAAATATGGAGCGGCTATAGAAGCTGAAATTGGACAAGTTGGCGGAAGTGAAGATGGTAGTGAAGATATAAAGATGAAAGTAACTAACGTAGAAGACGCTAAAAGGTTTGTTCAAGAGACTAAAGTTGATGCTTTAGCAGTAGCTATAGGAAATGCTCATGGAGTATATAAAGGAACTCCAAAACTTAGATTTGATGTATTAGAGAATTTGAGAGAAAACATCGAAACACCATTAGTTCTACATGGTGGATCAGGAATAACACCAGAGGACTTTAAAGAGTGTAAAAATAAAGGAATAAGAAAAATAAACATTGCAACTGCAACCTTCAATTCTGTTGAAGAGTCTGTAAGAAAATTATACGTAGATAATGAAAAGAAAGACTATTTCACACTTCAAGCTACAGAGGTTCAGGGAGCTTACGAGAATGTAAAGAAGCATATGGATATTTTTGAAAGTGTAAATAAGGCTTAGGAGATGGGTTAGTATGAGATATATAGAATTTGATGAGAAAAGAAAATTTGATATTGTCCCAGTAGGGAGAGTAGCAATAGATTTTAATCCTACAGATATTCACAAACCATTATCAGAAAGTAGGAATTTCAATAAGTACCTAGGGGGTTCTCCTGCAAATATAGCAGTTGGACTTGCTAGATTAGGAAAAAAGGTTGGATTTATAGGAAAAGTTTCAGATGATAGATTTGGAGAGTTTGTAGTAAATTACTTCAAAAAAGAGGGAATAGATGTATCTGAAATAAGTAAGGCTAAAAATGGTGAATCTTTAGGATTAACATTTACAGAAATATTAAGTCCTACAGAAAGTAGTATTTTAATGTATAGAAATGGTATAGCTGATTTACAATTAGACGTTGATGATATTGACGAAGACTATATTAAAAATACAAAGGCTATAGTTATTTCAGGAACTGCTTTAGCAATGAGTCCTTCAAGAGAGGCTGCATTAAAAGCTTTAAGACTTGCTAAAAAGAATGGAACAGTTGTTATATTTGACGTTGATTACAGAGAATATAATTGGAAAAATAAAGATGAAATAGCAATTTACTATTCAATAGTAGGAAAAGAAAGTGATATCATAATGGGATCAAGAGAAGAGTTTGATCTAATGGAAGGCTTAATAGCTAAGGATAGCACTGATGAAGAAACCGCTAAAAGATGGCTAGATTATGGTAATAAGATAGTAGTAATCAAACATGGTAAAGATGGTTCTACAGCTTATACTAGAGATGGAAAAGCATATAGAATAAAACCTTTCCCAGTAAAACTTTTAAAATCCTTTGGAGGTGGAGATGCTTATGCATCAGCATTTATATATGGAATCTTAGAAGGATGGGACATGATGGATGCTCTTGAGTTTGGAAGTGCCTCAGCAGCAATGTTAGTTGCAAGTCATAGTTGCTCAGAAGACATGCCAACAGTAGAAGCTATTAAAGAATTCATAAAGAAAGAAAAAGAAGAGTATGGAGAAATGGTAGCTAGAAGCTAAGGAGGTTATAACTATGGTAGAAAATATAGGTTTTTCAGAAGATGGGAAAAAGATTGTTACAGAGATTAATGGTAAGCATAGCAGTATGCTAATGGATATAGAAGTTATAAAAATGAAAAAAGGTGATAAAATAGTAATTTTAGAACCTAAAAAGGAAGTTGCAGTACTTCTTATGGAAGGTAAAATAAAATACCTTTGGGAAAATAAAGAGGTTGAAGCTAGCAGAAAAAATGTATTTGAAGAAGAGGGATTTTGTCTACATGTTTGCAAGAATGTAGAAGTTAAAGTTGAGGCATTAGAAGAGGCTGAGATATTAATTCAAAAAGCTGAAAATGATAAAGAATTCTTAGCTAAGCTGTATAGACCTGAGGATGTAATAATCCAAGAATCATCTTTAGATAAATGGGATGGAACTGCAGCTCGTAAGATAAAAACATTCTTTGATTACAGTAATGCACCATATTCAAATATGGTTAATGGGGAAATAGTTTCTTATCCAGGAAGATGGTCAAGCTATATTCCACATGAACATCCACAACCAGAAGTTTATTATTATAAATTTGATAAGCCACAAGGATTTGGAGCTTGCTTTATAGGCGATGAAGCTTACAAAGTTAAAGATGGTGGATATGCAATAATAGAAGGTGGATATACACACCCACAAGCTACTGCTCCAGGATATAGAATGTATTATTGTTGGATGATAAGACATTTAGATGGAAACCCTTGGACAGATAGAATTGATGATCCAGCTCATGTTTGGTTATTAGATGAAAAATAGGAAGGATGAGAAGTTTATGAGAATGACTACAGGCCAAGCGCTAGTAAAATTTTTAGATAATCAATACGTTTCTTTTGATGGTAAAGAAGAAAAATTTGTTGATGGGATATTCACTATATTTGGACATGGTATTGTAGTTGGATTGGGAGAAGCTTTATATGAAAATCCAGGTGAACTTAAAGTTTATCAAGGAAGAAATGAGCAAGGTATGGCTCATGTTTCAACAGCTTTCGCAAAACAAAACAATCGTAGAAAAATAATAGCTTGTTCAAGTTCAGTTGGCCCTGGAGCTGCTAATATGGTTACTGCAGCAGCTACAGCAACAGTGAATAATATACCATTATTATTATTACCAGGAGATTCATTTGCTACAAGACAACCAGATCCTGTACTTCAACAGATAGAACAGTCCTATAATTTAGGAATAACAACAAATGACGCATTTAAGCCAGTTTGTAAGTATTGGGATAGAATAAATAGACCAGAGCAACTTATGTCAGCAATGATAAATGCTATGAGAGTATTAACAGATCCTGCTGAAACAGGTGCTGTTTGTATAGCATTACCACAAGATGTTCAAGGAGAAGCTTATGACTTCCCAGAATATTTCTTTAAGAAAAGGGTTCATAGGATAACTAGACCTCTAGCTGTACAAGAAGAGTTTGAAGAGGCATTAGATATAATAATGAATAAAAAGAAACCTATAATAATTTGTGGTGGTGGAGTTAGATACTCAGAAGCAGGGGAAGCTTTAGTTGATTTTGCAGAGGAGTTTAATATTCCAATATGCGAAACACAAGCAGGTAAGAGTGCTATTAAATCAAGTCACCCATTAAATTTAGGTGGTATAGGGGTTACTGGTAACCTTGCTGCAAATATGATTGCTAAAGATGCTGATTTAGTAATTGGTGTTGGAACAAGATTCTCAGACTTCACAACTTCATCAAAATCATTATTTAAGAATCCAGAAGTTGATTTTATAACTGTAAACGTATCAAAATTCCATGGTGAAAAAATGGATGCTCACAAGATAATAGGTGATGCAAAGGTATGTATAGAAGAATTACAAGCTATGTTAGAAGCAAATAACTATGAATCATCTTATGAAGATGAAATAGTAAATGCTAAAAAAGCTTGGAAAGAAGAGATGAAGAGATTAACAAATATTAAATATGATGAAAATTTTGAAGCTTTAATAAAACCTAAGAGAGAAGGATGCATAGAAGAGTTTAGTGTATTAACAGGAGGTTTAATCACTCAAACAGCTGCTTTAGGAGTTATTAGAGAAACAATAGACGATGATGCCATAGTAGTTGGAGCTGCTGGAAGTTTACCAGGAGATCTTCAAAGAATGTGGGAAACAGATGTTAGAGATTCATACCATATGGAATATGGATATTCATGTATGGGATATGAAATAGCAGCTACATTAGGAGCTAAGTTAGCAGAGCCAGAAAGAGAAGTTTACTCAATGGTTGGTGATGGAAGTTACTTAATGCTTCATTCAGAGATGGTAACAGCTATGCAAGAGCAAAAGAAGATAAATATACTTTTATTTGATAACTGTGGATTTGGATGTATAAACAATCTACAAATGTCAAATGGTATAGGAAGCCTTGCTACAGAGTTTAGATATAGAGATGAAAATGGTAAGTTAGAAGGGGGATTAATCCCTATAGATTTTGCTAAGGTAGCTAGTGGGTATGGATTGAAAACATATTCAGTAAAAACTTTAGCTCAATTAAAAGAAGCTTTAGAAGATGCTAAAAAGCAAAAGGTTTCAACTTTAATAGACATAAAGGTGTTACCAAAAACAATGACAGATGGCTATGATGCATGGTGGCATGTTGGAATAGCTGGAGAATCAAAAATTGATGGTGTAAATAAGGCGTTTGAGAACAAAGAGAAAAATTTAAAAGCCGCTAGAAGATATTAAAATATTTAAAGCAATTTTACTTTATATTATTTTGAAAATAAATTTAAATTTTAAAAGATGATGGAGGAAATGGTCATGATTAATATTGGTGTTATTGGAGCAGGAAGAATAGGAAGAATTCATGCTCAATCTATTCAAGAAAAAGTACAAGGAGCTCAAGTTAAAACTATAGCAGATGTATTTGAAGAATCAGCTAAAAAAGCTGCTGAGGAATTTAAAATTCCAAACTATACAGGAGATTACATGGAAATCTTAAACGATCCAGAAATTGATGCTGTAATAATATGTTCATCAACAGATACTCACTCAAAAATATCAATTGAAGCTGCTGAAAGAGGTAAACACATATTCTGTGAAAAACCTATAGATTACGATGTTGCTAAAATTGAAAAAACTTTAGAAGCTGTTAAAAAAGCTGGAGTAAAATATCAAGTTGGATTCAATAGAAGATTTGACCACAATTTTGCTAAATTAAAAGAACTTATAGAAGAAGGCAAAATAGGAAATCCACACATAATAAAAATTACTTCAAGAGATCCACAAGCTCCACCAATAGAATACGTAAAAGTTTCAGGTGGTATGTTCTTAGATATGACAATTCATGATTTTGATATGGCTGCATTCTTAAGTGGAAGTAGAATTTCAGAAGTATATGTACAAGGTGCATGTATGGTAAATCCTGAAATAGGAGAAGCTGGAGATGTTGATACAGCAATTATATCTTTAAAATTTGAAAACGGATGCATAGGTGTAATAGATAATAGTAGAGAAGCTGCTTATGGATATGACCAACGTGTTGAAGTATTTGGTGGAAAAGGATATGTAATGGCTGATAATGACTCAGATACAACAGTTACAATAGCTTCAGTTGATGGTATCGTTGGAGAAAAACCAAAATATTTCTTCTTAGAAAGATACATGGATGCCTATGTTAATGAAATGCAACAGTTTATAAACTGCTTAGTTAATGATACTGAAGTTCCAGTTGGAGCTAATGAAGGATTATATTCAGTTTTAGTTGGACTAGCTGCTACTAAATCATTAAAAGAAGGTAGACCAGTTAAAATAGAATACTAATATTAAAAATGAGAATTAAAATGGTATAAAAAATTAAAGGTATAAATAAGTTTTGGTCAGAAGAGCTAAATGGGAGTTAGCTTTTCTGACAAATACAAAGGTAATGGGGGAATAGAGAATGTTTAATTCAAATGTAAAATTAGGAATAGCACCAATAGCATGGACAAATGATGACATGCCAGACTTAGGAAAAGAAAATACTTTCGAACAATGTATAAGTGAAATGGCTTTAGCAGGATTTAAAGGATCAGAAGTTGGAAACAAATATCCAAGAGATGTTAAAGTTCTTAAAAAAGCTTTAGAATTAAGAGATATGGAAATAGCAAGTGCTTGGTTCAGTGCATTTTTAACAACTAAACCATATGAAGAAACTGAAAAAGCATTTATAGAACATAGGGATTTCCTTAATGCTATGGGAGCAAAGGTAATCGTAGTATCAGAACAAGGACATAGCATACAAGGTCAAATGGAAACACCAATATTTGATGGAAAATATGTTTTAAATGAAGAAGAGTGGAAAACACTTGCTGAAGGTTTAAATAAATTAGGAGCTTTAGCAAAAGAAAAAGGAATGAAGCTTGTTTACCACCATCATATGGGTACAGTAGTACAAACAACTGAAGAAATAGATAAATTAATGGACTTAACAGATGAAAATTTAGTTTACTTATTATTTGATTCAGGTCATTTAGTTTACTCAGGTGAAGATGCTTTAGAAGTATTAAAGAAATACGTAAATAGAGTAAAACATGTTCACTTAAAAGATATAAGAAAAGAAAAAGTAGAAGAAGTTAAAAGAGACAAGTTAAGCTTCTTACAAGGAGTAAGAAAAGGAGCATTCACAGTTCCTGGAGATGGAGATATAGATTTTGAACCAATATTCAAAGTTCTTGATGATAATAACTATGAAGGATATTTATTAGTAGAAGCAGAACAAGATCCAGCAATAGCAAATCCATTAGAATATGCAATAAAAGCAAGAAAATATATAAAAGAAAAAACTAACCTTTAATAAATTTGGTCAATAATGAATTTTAGGTAACAGCATAATTAAATTATGCTGTTACCACAAAATAGGGTAGGGGGAGAATTTATGTTCATATTTTTGAGTTTTGCAATATTCTTAGTAGCTGTATTCGCTATTGCTTGGTATAAAGCTAAAGGCACTGATAATACAGAAACAGCAACAGGATATTTCTTAGCAGGAAGAGGATTAAGCGGTCCTGTAATCGCTGCAACAATGATACTTACAAATCTTTCAACTGAACAGATCATAGGTCTTAATGGTCAAAGTTATGCTACCAATATGGGACCAATGGCATGGGAAGTTACATCATGCGTAGCACTTATAACACTAGCTCTTATATTCTTACCAAGATATTTAAAAGGTGGAATCACAACAATCCCAGATTATTTAGAAGAGAGATTTGATAGCACAACTAAAAGAATAGTTTCAATTTTATTCTTAGTTAGTTATGTTGTAACTTACATACCTACAGTTTTATATTCAGGTGGACTAGTTTTAAATCAGATTTTTGGTATATCAGATTTATTAGGAATAAGTACATTCCAAGCTGTAGCATTAACTGGATTTTTATTAGGGGTAGTAGGTGCTATATATACAGTTCTTGGAGGTATGAAACTAGCAGCATTCTCTGATACTGTAAATGGAATTGGCTTATTAATCGGAGGTCTTTTAGTACCTATATTAGGAATATTATTACTTGGAAATGGAGATTTTGTTGGAGGATTTGAAATAATAATTGCAACTCCAGAAAAGCTTAATGCTATTAACCCAGCAAATGCACAATCACCATTAATTCCATGGCCTGTATTATTCACTGGATTATTATTTAATAACTTATTCTATTGGTGTACAAACCAATCAATAGTACAAAAAGCATTAGGAGCTAGTAGTTTAAAAGAAGCTCAAAAAGGTGCTATACTTGCAGGATTAATTAAGGTTTTAACTCCAGCAATACTTGTATTCCCTGGAATCATAGCTTTTGCTAAATATGGAGATGCATTACCAAATGCGGATATGGCATATCCAACATTATTGCTTGATGTATTACCAAAACCTTTATTAGGAATATTTGCAGCAATTTTATTTGGAGCTGCCATGAGTTCATTAAATGGTGCTATGAACAGTTCATCAACACTATTTACTTTAGATTTATACAAACCTATCATAAATCCAGAGGCTTCAGATAAACAACTTGTAAAAGTAGGACAAAAATTTATTATAGTGGTATCAATTATATCAGTTATAGTTGCTCCATTTATACTATACGCTCCATCTGGATTATATAACTTCTTACAAGAGTGTAATGGATACTTTAACGTTCCAATATTAGCATGTGTAATAGTTGGATTCTTTACAAAGAGAGTTCCAAGTCTTGCTGCTAAAGCAGTATTCGTAGTGCACATTGTTTTGTATACGTTATCAAAGTTCTTCTTATCAGATATACACTTCTTATATGTACTAGGTGTGTTACTACCAATAGGTGTAATTGTAATGCTTATAATAGGTAAGATAAAACCAAGAGAAACAGATTTTGTTCAAGCTGATAAGGCATTAATAGATATGACTCCTTGGAAATATGCAAAACCAGCATCATTAGCTGTAGTTCTTGTTATGGCATTTATATATCTATTATTCTCACCTATAGGATTAGCTTAAAGTTAATAAATATAAGGTATAAAGGGTTAAGAATGAACCTTAATGCAATAAAATTTTGTTAGATATTATGGTTTTGGAGGGGATAAAATGAAAAAGATAAATTTTGGTATTGTTGGTTTAGGAAGATTAGGAAGAGCTCATGCTGAAAACCTAGCTTTTAAAATTCCAAATGCTAATCTTTTAGCAGTTTGTTCAATAGATAAGAGTCAAGTTGATGAAGTTCAAAAGGCATGGAATATTCCATATGGATATACTGACTTTGATGAAATGTTAAAAAATAAAGAGTTAGATGCTATATTTATAGCATCACCATCAGGATTCCATTGTGAACAAATAGAAAAAGCTTTAGATGCAGGTTTCCATGTATTTAGTGAAAAACCTCTTGGACTGTATTTAGATGATGCAGTTAGAGCTATGAAGGCAGTTAACTCACATCCAAATCAAATATTTATGTTAGGTTTTATGAGAAGATATGATAAATCATATGCCTATGCTAAGAAAAAAATAGAAGAAGGTGCTATAGGTAAACCTGTACTAGTTAGATGTTATGGATTAGATCCAGCTAAGGCTTTACCAAGCTTCTTAAAGTTTGCAAAAGATAGCTATAGCGGTGGATTATTCTTAGATATGGCAATTCACGATATAGATTTAGCTAGATGGTATCTAGATTCAGAGGCAGATGAATTATGGGCTATAGGTGGAGCTTATGGACATAAGGAGTTTGATGAAATAAATGATGCTGAAACTGGGGCAGCTATGGTTAAATTTAAAAATGGAACAATGGCATTACTTGTTGCTGGAAGAAACTGTGCTCATGGTTATCACATAGAAACTGAGATCATAGGAACTGAAGGGACATTAAGAATTGGAACAACTCCAGATAAAAACTTAGTTACAGTATTTGATAGTAGAGGAGTTAATAAGGAATGTGCAGGGGGATTCTTAGAAAGATTCGAAGATGCATATTTAGCTGAAGTTAAAGAATTTGTTGACTGCGTATTAGAAAATAGAAAGCCAGCAGTAACTGTTGAAGATGGCGTTTTATCTACTATTGTTGGATACGCTTGTAAAGAGTCTTTTGAGACTGGAGAATTAGTAAAGGTTAATTACGAAGGTTATGATAAATTAATAAAATAGGCGCCTAATACTCAATAAATATCTTTGTATTAGGAAGCTTTAGAATATATTGAATATAAAGTTCAATTACTTTAAAGAGCTTCCTAATATATATGATTAAAGAGTATTTTATATAAATTGCTTATTAATGTAGGATGTTTCATAGTTTTTTATCAATGTAAAAATTCAACCTTCTCCTTAGCATGGTAAACTTGAAATATTGTCTAAAGGTTACATCCTACATTTTTAAATTAAAAATCTAATAACTTTAAATTAAAAGATGGTTATTTATCATTGAGGAAGTTAAGTTTTACTTAGCACTTTAGTGATTTAAACTAATAAATAAAAATCAGCCAAATAAAAACATAATATATATAAATAAAGGAGAATAAATGCAAAAAAAAGATATAAATTTAATTTCAGACATGGCAGTTAATAAGTTTAAGTTTGCAGATAGAGCTCCTATAAAGTATTTTTTTAGAGCTATAGTTGCAGGATTTTTCTTAGTAGTAGCCATAATTCTTTCATATACTACTGGAGCGGTTTTAAATAATTCATATCCAGAGATGGCAAGAATAATGGTAGCTGCAACCTTCTCTTTAGCATTAGGGCTTATTGCTTTTATTGGAGGAGAGCTCTTTACAGGAAACAACTTAGTCATGGCAATTGGGATATACAACAATGAGTGTACCTTAACTATGGCATTAAAAGTTTGGTTTATGAGTTATTTAGGAAATTTTATAGGATCTATATTATTAGGGTTTTTATTTGTTAAGAGTGGAGCATCTATGGATTTAATTAAGGATTATGCTAAAGGTATAGTTGATATAAAACTTAATTTACCTGCTCTTGAACTCTTTTTAAGAGGTATGCTTTGTAACTTCATGGTTTGTATAGCATTTCTAAGCACAATAAAAATGAAATCTGAAACAGGCAAATTAATAATTATGTTCTGGTGTATATTTGCATTTGTTATCGCTGGTTTTGAACACAGCATTGCTAATATGGGAATATTCTCTATAACTTATTTCTCTTCAGGTGATGTAAGTTTACCACTTGTTTTCCGTAATTTATTTTGGGTTACATTGGGAAATATGGTAGGAGGGGGAGTCTTATTAGCATTGCCACTTAAATTTATGAGCATGGAATAACTTTTATGGATTAACTAACTTCCTTACCTGTTAATTATAATTTTTATTTAGCATCTAAAAACAATGATTTTTAAAAATTACCACCTTTTAAAATTATTGATTTTAATAAATTACTACACTGAAAATTAAATACCTAATTTACTTTAATATATAAATTTAAAACTTAGAAATTTATATTAACAGGAAAAATCTAAAAAAATATATATAGGGTTGAAAGGAAGTAGAGTTTTTATGGAAAATATTATTTTTAATGAATCAAATGGAATTGCTGAGGTAATTATAAATAGACCTAAAGCATTAAATGCCTTAAACAATCAAACTATAACTGAACTTGGTGAAGTTATAAATGAAATTTCAAAAAGAAAAGATATAAAAACTGTAATTATAACAGGAGCAGGGGAAAAGGCTTTTGTAGCTGGTGCAGATATTGTTGAAATGAAAGATTTAAATTCAATGGAAGCAAGAGATTTTTCAAGATTAGCTCAGAAGGTATTTTCAGATATAGAAAATATGCCACAAATTGTAATAGCTGCTGTTAATGGATATGCATTAGGAGGTGGATGTGAGCTTTCAATGGCTTGTGATATAAGATTAGCTTCTAAGAAAGCTAAATTTGGACAACCAGAAGTTAATTTAGGAATTCTTCCAGGTTTTGCAGGAACTCAAAGACTTCCAAGATTAGTTGGGAAAGGAATAGCTAAAGAGCTTATATTCTCAACAGATATGATTGATGCTGAAGAAGCACATAGAATAGGACTTGCTAATAAGGTTTATGAGCCAGAAGAGTTAATGGATAAGGCAAGAGAATTAGCTAATAAAATAATGAGTAAGAGCCCAGTAGGAGTTAGATTAGCTAAGGCAGCAATAAATAATGGCTTAAACATGGATACTGAATCAGCATATAACTATGAGGCAGATTTATTTGCTTTATGTTTCTCAACAGAAGATCAATTAGAAGGTATGAATGCCTTTGTTGATAAGAGAAAAGCTGATTTTAAAGATAAATAAGACTACTTTGAATATATAAAATTCTAATAAGTTTATAAAAATTAAAACAGCAATTAAGTTTATGTAACTTATATTAATCTACCCACGAAAGGATTGTTATGTATGGTAAGAGTTAGTTTTTTAAAACCATGTGAAGTAGCGGAATTTGTTAAAGATGGAGATACTATAGTGACAGAAGGATTTGTTGCTAGCTGTTGCCCTGAATCCTTGACTAAGGCTTTAGAAAAACGTTTTTTAGAAACTGGTCATCCAAGAAATTTAACTTTGATGTATTCTGCAGCACAAGGAAATAGAGATGGAAGTGGAGCAGATCATTTTGCTCACAAAGGAATGACAAAAAGAGTAATAGCAGGTCATTGGAACATGGCTCCAAAGCTTGGAAAAATGGCTGTTGAAAATGAAATAGAGGCATATAATTTGCCGCAGGGAACTTTAGCTCAATTATTTAGAGATATAGCTGGTAAGAGAGTTGGAACTATAACTCATGTAGGATTAAATACCTTTGTTGATCCTAGAATAAGTGGAGGAAAGTTAAACGAAGTTACTAAAGAGGATATAGTTAAGCTTATTGAGATTGAGGGAGAAGAAAAGCTTCTTTATAAATCCTTTCCAATAGATGTTTGCTTCCTAAGAGGTTCATCAGCAGACGAATGTGGAAATGTAACTTTAGATAGAGAGGTGGCAACCTTAGATGTTACTTCAATTGCTCAAGCTTGTAAAAATAACGGAGGAAAAGTTTTTGTACAAGTTGAGAGAGTGGTATCAGGGGGATGCTTAGATCCTAGACTTGTTAAGATTCCAGGAATATATGTTGATGGAATTGTTTTAGCTGAACCATGTGATCATGAACAATGTTTAGGAATGAAATTTAATCCAGCTTATACAGGAGAAGTTAGAATTCCATTAAGCAGCATAGAAAAAGCACCTTTAAATGCAAGAAAAATAATTGCAAGAAGAGCAGCTATGGAGCTTAAAAAGGATACAATAGTTAACTTAGGAATTGGTATACCAGAGGTTATATCACTTGTTGCCAATGAAGAAGGTATTGGAGATTATATGACACTTACAGTTGAATCTGGTCCTGTTGGAGGAGTACCTCAAGGGGGAGCTGCCTTTGGAGCTTGCATAAATCCAGATGCTATTTTAGATCAGCCTTATCAATTTGATTTTTATGATGGTGGTGGAGTTGATTTAGCATTTTTAGGATTAGCTCAAGCTGATAAAAATGGAAATATAAACGTAAGTAAATTTGGACCTCGTATAGCAGGATGTGGAGGATTTATAAACATAACGCAAAATGCTAAAAAGGTTATATTCTGTGGTACTTTCACAGCTTCAGGATTAAAAGTAGAAACTGGAGATGGAAAGCTTCATATAATTCAAGAAGGTAAATCAAATAAATTCCTTGAAGATGTTGAGCAAATAACTTTCAGTGGAGAGTATGCTAATAAAACTAATCAGCCAGTTATGTATATAACTGAAAGAGCTGTATTTGAATTAAGGAATGATGGACTACATTTAACAGAAATTGCTCCAGGAGTTAACCTTGAAGAAGACATTTTAGCTCACATGGACTTTGTTCCTAAGATAGATGAACCACTTAAGCTTATGGATGAAAGAATATTCTACGATAAGCTTATGGGTCTTAAATAAAAATAGTAAGATCTTAGATTATTAATGAAATTAATCTAGAATTAAATGATTTAAAGAGTTGTAACTCTAGATATAATTACAGAATTTTGGGAGGAATTAAGGTATGGATTTCAGTTTAACACAGAAACAATTAGACGTACAAAGAGCAGTAAAAGAATTTGCAGAAAGGGAATTAAAACCATTTGCTATTGAAAATGATGAAAATAGTACATTCCCAATAGAAGCTTATAAAAAGTTAGGTGAATTAGGTGTCATAGGACTTCCATATTCAACTGAATACGGCGGAACAGGTGGAGATTATCTTTCATATGTCTTAGCTATAGAAGAAATTTCAAAGGTTGATGCATCTATGGGGATAGCAGTATCAGTAACTACTTCATTATGTGCTGGTGGAATTAGTAATGCATCAGAAGAGCTTAAGAAAAAATATCTACCAGATATACTTTCAGGTAAAAAGCTTGGATCTTTTGGATTAACTGAACCTAATGCTGGCTCAGATGCTGGTGGAGTTATTACTGTAGCTGAGAAAAAAGGAGATAATTATATATTAAATGGGGCTAAATGCTTCATAACAAATGCACCTTTATCAGGAACATTTATAGTTTTTGCTCTAACAGATAGAACAAAGGGACCTAAAGGATTATCAGCATTTATTGTAGAAAAAGATTTCCCAGGAATATCAATAGGAAAGATAGAAGATAAATGTGGTATTAAATCAGCACAGGTTTCAGAAGTTCTATTTAATGACTGTGTTGTACCAGCTAGCAACTTAGTTGGTAAAGAAGGTGATGGATTCAAAATAGCTATGAAAACTCTAGATGGAGGAAGAATTGGGGTTGCTGCCCAAGGCTTAGGAATAGCAGAAGGAGCTTTTGAAATAGCTAAAGAATACATGAAGGAAAGAAAACAATTTGGTAAACCTTTATTTAAACAACAATATTTAGCTTTCAAAATGGCTGAATTAGCAGTTGAAATTGAACAAGCTAAGTATATGTTATATAAGGCAGCAATGGACAAACAAGAAGGAAAACCTTATTCAGTATCAGCTGCTAAGGCTAAACTAGTTTGTACAGATGCAGCAATGCATGTTACTACTGAAGCTATTCAAATGCTTGGTGGTAATGGATATATGAGAGAGTACCAATTAGAAAGAATGATGAGAGATGCTAAGATCACTCAAATTTATGAAGGTACAAATGAAATTCAAAAATTAATAATAAGTGGAAGCTTATTTAGATAAGGAAATAAACTTACATTATCTGCAGTTTTAATTAACTGTAATTAAAAAATACACAACTATAATAACTAAAAGTTAAAAATCAATTCATTTTATATAGTAAAATATATATTAATACTTAGGAATTTTAGTAAGCTTTAATTAACCCTTAAAGAACTTTATTTAAATTCCAAATTAAAACCTTAGGTTTGTAATTTTAAAATAACTAAAAACAACTAATAACAACTAACAACAAAAATAAACAACAACTAATTAATAAATAAATCATCCCTATTACCCAAGGGGTGATTTTTTTATGGTTTAAAACTTAAGTTTTAGGAAAAATAAAAATTTGTCTTATATAAGCAAAAAACTCTATGCCTTATAGCATAGAGTTTTTAGAAATTTTTAAAGGGTAGTGAGTTATGTTAAATTTTATGGTTTGATGTATAGATATCCTTCTGATTGCTTTTCAGCAAGTTCAATAATTCCAGCAGGAACTACCTTACAAAAAGAGAACAATTCATCTTTAGATATATTGAACTTATTAAGTGAGTTATTACATACTGCAAAAACTACTCCTTGTTCAGCCGGTTCAATAATTTTATCTATTAGATGAGTATTTCTAGCTATCAATTCTCTTAACTGAAATACAGCCATAGAGTTTGCTAACACTTCTAATTCATATTTTCTATTGGTCTCCTTAGCATTGTTTAATACATTTTTTAAGTTTTCTAAAACCATAGGCCATTTATTAGGCTCATCAATATGAAATATAATTTTCAACTTAACCACTTCCAAACTTAGATTAATTTCTAAGGTGTTATATAAATATTAAATAAGATTTTAAAGTTGCTGATGTTATTTCTTTGTTCTATAACCACTTACAGAAGTGGACTACTTCTTAGTAAATAGATTATTTTGTCTAAATTTACTAAGCGAATTTTTAACAGTACTTTGAACAAAATTTCTAACATCAACAACCTTGTCTTTAATATATTACTTTAAAAATAAATAATCAAATAAGGTAAAAATAAGATTTTTAAAATAATAGATTTATTTTGATAATATTTAGGTTTATTACAATTTTATAATCATAGTTTTTAATAATTTGTATTTAAAACTTAAATATGTGTATTTTTGTAATGATTAGAATATAAAAGAAGTTGAATTGTGAGGGGATAGGACTTTTTGAATACGTTTGCTGTAAAAGTTTCAAAAGTCCTATGTTTTTGTGAAAATGTTTGCGAACAAGTTATGATTGTCCGATATCATATCAATAAACTTCAATGTAATAGTTTGCAGGGGAGGTTATAATAGCATCATAACATTTAGTAAATGATTTTATTGAGGAGATGATTTTATGAGAAAGGCTTTTATATGCCCAACAAAATATGTTCAAGGAGAAAATGAATTACTTAATTTAGGTTACTTTGTAGAGACTTACGGAAAGTCAGCACTTTTAATAGCTCATCCAGAAGATATAAAGAGAGTTAAAGATAAATTAGATGCAACAGCAAAGAAATTTAACATTGAATTTGTAGAAGGCGGATTTAAAGGTGAATGTTCACGTCAAGAAGTTAAAAGACTTCAAGATCTTGCAAAGGAAATGAAATGTGATTGTACAGTAGGTCTTGGTGGAGGAAAAGCTTTAGACACAGCTAAATGTGTTGCTGAAGGTGAAAAACTTATAGTAGTACCAACAATAGCAGCTACAGATGCTCCAACTAGTCACTCAGCAGTTTTATATACAGAAGATGGATCATTTGATGATTATGCATACTTTAAAGCAAGCCCAAGTGTTGTTTTAGTAGACACAGAGGTAATAGCAAAAGCTCCAACTCGTTTCTTAGTAGCAGGTATGGGAGATGCTTTATCAACTTACTTTGAAGCAAGAGCAACATCAAGTTCATTTACTAAAGTCAATGCGGGATTACCATGTGGGGTAAGAGAAGAAAAATGTAGACCAGCAATCGGAACAAATGCTTCATTAGCACTTGCTAAGCTTTGCTATGAAACATTATTAGAAGACGGAAAGAAAGCTAAAGATGCTTGTGATTGTAACTGTGTTACTAAATCTTTAGAAAACATAGTAGAAACAAACATATTATTATCAGGTTTAGGATTTGAGAGTGGTGGATTAGCTGCAGCTCATGCTATACATGATGGTTTAACAATATTAGAAGGAACACATGGATATTTCCATGGAGAAAAGGTTGCTTTTGGAACAATAGCTCAATTAGTTCTTGAAAATGCACCAAAAGAAGAATTATATGAAGTTTTAGATTTCTGTTTAGAAATAGGTCTTCCAGTATGTCTTGAAGATATAGGTGTAACAGAAGTTTCAGATGAAGAATTATTTGAAGTTGCAGAAAAAGCTTGTATACCAGAAGAGTCAATTTACTCAATGCCATTTGGAATAGAAGTTTCAGAAGTAGTATCAGCAATTAAATTAGCAGATAAGATAGGTAAAGACTACAAAAATAGAAAATAATTTTAATAGCAAGGGAGAGTTTAACATGAAGAAAATAATGAATTCAGCAGAAACACTAGTAAGAGAAATGTGTAACGGAATGGTTATGGCACACCCAGAGTTAGAATTTTTAAACAAGTATAAGGTTGTTAAAAAGAAAGATATTAATGAAGATAAGGTAACACTTATAAGTGGTGGTGGAAGTGGTCATGAACCAGCACATGCAGGGTTTATAGGAAAAGGTATGTTAGATGTAGCTGTATGTGGAGATGTATTTGCTTCACCTTCACAAATACAGATTTATCAAGCGATAAAAGCATCTAAGAGCAATAAAGGTACACTTCTTATAATCAAGAATTATAGTGGTGATATGATGAACTTTAAAAATGCAGCTCACCTTGCTACAGAAGATGGAATAAAAGTTGATTACATAAAGGTTGATGATGACATAGCTGTTGAAGATAGTCTTTATACTGTAGGACGTAGAGGGGTTGCAGGGACTGTTTTAGTACATAAAATAGCAGGAGCAGCTGCTGAAAGAGGAAATAGCTTAGAAGAAGTTAAAAGAATAGCTGAGAAAGCTGCTAGCAGTGTAAAAAGTATAGGATTTGCTTTCACATCTTGTACTGTTCCAGCTAAAGGAACTCCAACATTCGAATTAGGTGAAGATGAAATGGAATATGGAGTTGGAATACATGGAGAGCCTGGAATTCGTAGAGAAAAAATAGCTACAGCAGATGAATTAGCTGAAAGAATGGTTAATCAACTTATAAATGAATTAGATTATAAAGATGAAGAATTAGTTGTACTTGTAAATGGATTTGGAGCTACTCCTCTTCAAGAGTTATATTTATTAAACAACTCAGTATTTAGAGAATTACATAAAAGAGGAATTAAAGTTTGTAAAAACTTCGTTGGCAACTATATGACAAGTATAGATATGGCTGGAGCTTCATTATCAATAATGAAACTTGATGATGAGTTAAAAGAGTTAATGAAAGATGAGTGTGATACTCCAGCATTTAAAGTTAGTAATCATATGGATATGAATGAATATGAAGAAGTAGTAATTGAAGAAAAAGAAATTCCAGTATCATATAAAGTTGAAACTTGTGAATCATTCAAAGAAATAAAGGACGAAAAGATTTCACTTGAGAATATGATTTACATATTAGATAAAATGAGTGAAGTAATAATTGATAATGAAGTACCTTTCTGTGAATTAGACTCTCATGCAGGTGATGGAGACTTTGGAATGAGTGTTGCCAAAGGATTTAGAATACTTAAAAGAGAGTGGAAAGATATATTAGAAATAGAAAACTTAAATATATCAGAATTCTTAAATGCTTGTTCATTAGTTATAATGGAGCACTGTGGTGGAGCATCAGGTCCAATATGGGGATCAGCTTTCAGAGCAGCAAGCAAAAATGTTATAAACAAAGATGAATTAACAGTTAAAGATTTTGCAGAGATGATGCAAGAAGCAGTATTAGGAATTCAAAAAACTGGAGAGCGTTCATTTGGAAGAGGAGCTGTAGTTGGTGATAAAACATTAATAGATGCTTTAGTACCTTGTGCAGATTCTTGGACAAATAGTGCTGAAGAAGGATTAAGTTTCAAAGAAGCATTTAAAAATGGAGCAGAAGCAGCAGTTTTAGGAGCTAAGAAAACAGAAGAAATAGTAGCTCGTATGGGTAGAGCTGGTACAGTAGGTGAAAGAAGTATTGGTTATCCAGATGCAGGAGCATATGGTTTAGGTGTAATCTTCACTGAAATATCAAATGATATTAAATAAATTAAGATATGTTATATAGTTAAATAATTCAAACAGTTTTATAGAGTAAAAGAATGTATTAAAGGATTAAGCTTGTTATGATAAGCATCTCACATTTGCCTTTAATACATTCTTTTTTTTATTTTCTTATTAAGGTAGGCAAGACAAATCTCATAATTTTTATTAAAAATAAATTTATTAGATAATTTATTTTTAATATATATTTTTAAATAAAGTTATGTAAAGAAATATTTATATTAAGTAATTTATTATTTAATAGGGTATTTTTAATATTTTATATATTAAGCTAATTAAGTCATTAATAAAAAAATTAATAAAAGGATATATAATATAGGTAAAATTATGAGAGGAGAATAGTGTATGGAACATGTAGTGAAAAAGGGCGAAAATACACAAGAGGTTAAATATAATAAATGGGCTATATTATTTTGTGTAGTTACTATGACCTTCATGTCTTGCATAGATGGTAGCATAGTAAATGTAGCTTTGCCTAAAATTTCATATGATTTAAATAAGCCTATATTAGATACTCAATGGATTGTAACTACTTATCTTATGGTTATATCAGCCTTAGTATTACTTTGTGGAAGAATTGGTGACATAAAGGGTAAATGTAAGGTTTTTAAAGTCGGCGTTTTAATTTTTACAATAGGTTCATTCTTTAGTGGGTTATCAAAGACATTGCCTCTTCTTATAGTGTCTAGAGCAATTCAAGGGGTTGGAGGCTCCTGTGCAATGGCAACTGGTATGGGAATAATAACAGCTTTCTTTAATGAAAAAGAGAGAGGAAAGGCAATGGGGTTATCAGCTAGTGCAGTAGCTATGGGAGTAATGGTTGGACCTGCATTAGGTGGTATTTTAGTCTCTATAAGATGGGATCTTATATTTTGGATTAATGTACCTATTGGAATAATTGCTTTTTTACTTTCAATGGTTTATCTTCCTAAGATGGAGACAAATTCAAAGGAAAAGATAGATATAAGAGGAACAATAGTATTTGCAATATTTATAGTATCAAGCATGTTATCTATAACAAAAGGGGAAGTTTTAGGTTATACAGATAAATATATAATGTTAGGATTTATAGTATCTATAGTTTCTTTTACAGTATTTATATATTTGCAAAAGACAGTGGAATCACCAGTTTTAGATTTAAATTTATTTAAGACTAAACTATTTTCTCTAAGTATAGTGTGTTCAGCACTTTCATTTTTAGCTATAAGCAGCATGAATATAATAATTCCACTTTATTTAGAACAAGCATTACAAATGAGTTCTTTACATGCAGGATTATTTTTAATGATTTACCCACTATGTCTATCAATAGTTGCTCCACTTAGTAGTTCTCTTTCTGATAGATTTAATGGAAGATTGATTTCATTAATAGGAATATCTTTATTAACAGTAGCTCTTTTCTTTATGGGAAGAATAAATATAAATAGTACTTTAATTTATTTAGGAACTTGCTGTGCTATTATGGGGGTTGGCAATGGAATATTTAAATCAACAAACAACGCTCTTGTTATGGAAAAAGTGCCTAAGCATAGACTAGGTATTGCAGGAAGTGTTAACTCATTAGTTTCAAATTTAGCTATGGCCTATGGGTTTACATTTGCAACAACAATCTTATATGGAAGAATGAGTTATAGACTAGGGTATAAGGTCACAAATTATATACCAGGCCATGAAGAGGCATTTTTATATGGATTAGATTGTGTATTTTTTTCAGCTACAATAATGTGTTTAATCGCATCAGTAGTAGCATTTATTAGATATAGAAGAAAAGATATATAGGTTAAATTAATATATACAGAAGGAATTTTTATAATATTATGTAGAAAAAGCTTTAATCTATTTTTTATTTTAATAATATAAAAAAATAATTAGTTTGTTTTATGTAATTTTATCCATAAAATAGTGATAAATTTTAAGTAGACAATGCTTAAATTGATAAAATAATAATTATTATAAAGAAGTGTTTATTTATCTTTCTAAGAGTGATATAATTAAATTGCAAACAATGTTAACAAAATGTTCATTAATTATGTTTGTTTTTAGGAGGGTTATAAAATGAGTAAAAAAGTAGAAGAATTAAAAAATGAAGTTATGGCTGATGTAGAAAAATCTTGCGTAGAAGACATAAAAGCTCATATGATTGATAAAATAGAAGAGGATGTAAAAGTTCTTGATGAAGATAGCAAAGCTTACAAAGAAGATGAAAAAGAAGCTGCTAAATTAGGAAAAGCTATCAATAAAGAATTAGATAGAGAAATAAAAGAAGAAGCTGAAAATGCTAAAGAATTTGCTAAAGAATTAAAAGCTGATATAGAATCAAGAGAATAATATTTTAAATAATTAAATAAAATTTTCACATTACTTTTGATGTAAAAAGACTGTATGTAATATCCCGAAAGTGCATATAGTCTTTTTATTTTGCTTAATTTTAGTTTTAATAAATAGTAATAAAAAAAGTATAATACAATAAAAATATTGTATTATACTCTTTTTTTATTATTAAAAGGGTTATGTAATTAAGGAATATAAATTTGTTAGCTTTGATGCTAATTAATATTCAAAATTTATTTGAACATTAATTAATTTCAAATACTTAATAAATGTAATGGAAAGTTTAAATAAAAATATTTATTTAAACATTAATTAATCTTAAAGCTTAGAGTATAGTTTGAATTTTTATTTTAAACTTCAGGTGTAAGTAAATTAAAGCTTACACCTGAAAGTTTATGCTAATCTAATTCAGAATTAGCTATATGACCTTTTAAAATTTCGGCTGATTTTATTAGGTTTTCTTTTTCTTCATTTGATATAGGGACATCTAGAATTTGTCTAGCTCCACTTCTATCAACTATAGTAGGCATTGCTAAATAAACATTATCAATTCCGTATTGGCCTTCAAATAGAGAAGAAACAGTTAAAATAGCATTTTCATCACGAAGGATTGCTTCAACTATTCTTGTAACGGCAAGAGCTACAGCATAGTTTGTATATCCTTTGCTATTTATTATTTCATAAGCTGCATTTTTAACTTTTTCAGGAAGTTCCTTTTTAAAGGAGCCATCGCAGTTAGCGCAAACTGTTTTACAATATTCTTCAACATTTGCTCCAGCAATATTAGTTAAGCTCCAAGCTGTTATTTCTGAGTCTCCATGTTCTCCAATTATATATGTGTGAACATTTCTAGCGTCTATATCAAAATGTTCTGAAAGCATATATTTTAATCTTGAAGTATCTAAGACAGTTCCAGATCCAATAACACGTTCTTTAGGGAATCCAGAAAGCTTGTAAGTTATATAAGTTAAAATATCAACTGGGTTTGATACTACTAAAAGTATTGAGTTTGGGCTATATTTAACAACCTCAGGTACTATACTTTGGAAGATTTTTAAGTTTTTATTTATAATATCTAATCTTGTTTCGCCTGGCTTTGGACCAACCCCAGCAGTTATTATAACTATGTCAGAGTCTTTTGTATCTGCATAGTCTCCTGATTTTATATCAACAGATTTAACAAATGCCGCACCTTGTGCTAGGTCCATAGCTTCAGCATGTGCCTTATCCTTATTTATATCAACAATTACTATTTCGGATGCTAATCCATCTTGCATTAATGCGAAGGCTGTTGTTGAACCAACGAATCCTGCACCTATTATTGAGATTTTATTAGTTTTTTCTCTTATCATATATATCATCTCCTAAACTAATTCCTAGTTAATTATATAACAAATAATTATTATTATCAAGTAGTTTTTCTATTATTTTCTATGTTTAGAGTATTTAAGTAGGTATTTATTCTTATAATCTAAAAATCTTTATAAAAATATTCTTTCTAAATAGAAGGATATTTATACTTGTAAGAGAATATAAGTATTGAAGAAAATATATTTAAGAGTGTAAAGATTTGATAATTAATAAGTAATAAATTTGTGGGCTTTAGGATAAAGAAAAATATCTTTAAAAACTTAAATATATTTTATTAGAAATATTATTTATAGGGAAAGAAGAGTTAAATTAAAAAAGAAAATGGGGCTTAAAGTTTTTTATTTAACTCTTATAAGAATTAAGAGGTTGTATCAAAATAATTTATAATATAAAGCTTAAAATTAGTAATTTAATTTATTAATTTTTTTAAAAAATAAGTTTTATATTAAAGTTTTGATGCAACTTCTTAGTTTAAATAAATATTTAAGTGAAAATATATAATTATAAAGTGATATTTTGGGAAAAATAGTATATAATTGAATAGTAATAAAGAGAAATATTATTATTTTAAAGGGGTGAGCATCTTTGATAAAAATAAAAAAAAATATCAATAAAGATGCCGAAAAAAAATATGAATATAGATTTTATAGGTACTTGGGCTTAGTTTTAATTATTCTTTTTTCCTGTATAGTTACTGTAAGTAATTTAATAAATCCAGGAGAAACGAAGAAATTAATTTCAGAGCTAGTTAGAAAGGACTATAGTGATTTTTTTCAGTACGAATTACAAAATAGTGATAAATCACTTCAAGAGATATATGATTCATATTCAAAGAATGAAAATATAGAAGTTTATAAGCTCATGGCCTTAAATACTATATATTTTGGTGGAGATAGAAATAGGTATTTAGAGCCCTATATAAGACCCTACATAGATAAGTATAATTTATCACAAAATGATAGATTGAAATTATATGAAGATGTAAATAAAGAAATAAAAAATATTGAAAATAAGTATATCTTTAAGTTAATTGTTAAGAGATTTTCACCATACATACTTGCTATTGCTTTTGTAACTTTAATAATGGGAAGTGCTTCATTTATTAGAAAGAGAAATAATGTTGAAAGAATTATAATTAATATTTTAATATTTTTAGCTGGAATATATATATGTTATTTATCTAGTATAAGTGTGAAGCATGGAATATGGATTAATTTAGCTATTATGCTGGCTCTAGCAGAGTTTATTATAGAAAATAAAACTAAGTTATTAGAATATATTGGAGGATCTATTATACTAATTATTTTAGTTTTAAGTATATTAGGTAAATTTGAGTATAAGTCAAATGAATTAGATAAATATGATGTAAATAAATTAGTTTTAGTAAATAATTTTCAAGGAGCTAATTTTGCTAATGAAGAGCATGATATTCAAAGAAGTGGACGAGCTTTATATTCTGAAATTAAAAAAGAGAATATGATATTAATAGATAATTCTAATGAAAATATAAATAATTTAATTGAAAATAAAGAGAAAATCATATTTAATAATAAAGAAAATAATAAACCTGTATTTTATATGTGTTTATATAATAATATTCCAGTATATAGATTAGCCTTAGTTAAGGAAGGCCAAATAGTAAAGATATATGAGGGAGTATTAAATCCTTATATGAGAAGTACACTTATGAAGTTAGAAAGAGGAAAAGGGCATAAGAAAAACAAAGTATGCAATATAGAGATGCTTAAAACAATAAATTAAGCTTTAAATTTTATGTGAATTAACATTAAAAAAATCATAATGATATATTAAGAGGAATATTTATATACTAAGGACAAATTTAATTATATTTAGTTCTTAGTATATTTTTTTAGGCAGAATGTTGTTTTATGGAGTGATTTCAGTGGAGTACAAAAAAGAGCAATTCAATGAAAAGGTTTTAACTAATCATATTACTAAGGAACAATGGATTGATATTTTGAAAAATAGTAATTTAATTGGATTAAGAGATATGAAAATATTGCTTAATTTATATGGTAGCAATGGACAGCCCCTTAAGACTTCTTTAATAGGAGAGCATTTAGAATTTGGAGATATTAGTGCTAGAATTCAAAAGATGTGTAAAAGAATAGAAGAAGAATTAGGAATAGGTTTAGATGAAAAAAGCGAAATAGGAAGTTGGAAATATAAATTTAGACATTGGTTTATTATGCTAAATGGATCAAAGATATATGATGAAAAGGAAGAAAAAAATTATTTCACCTGGACATTAAAAAATGAGCTTAAAGAAGCTATAGATTTTTTATTAGGAAAAGAATAGTATGACTTAAAGAAGTATTGTATAAAATAAGATAATAAAACTTATGCTTATTAATAAAGCAAGTTGTTTAAAAGATTAGTGTTTTATTATTTGTTTTTTATACAATACTTTTTTTAAAATTATAAATGCAATTTGAAGAGTTTGACAGTAAGAGCCTTATGAGGTTAATATCTTATTAGCTTAACATAAGAAAGGAGGGAGATAGTATGAATAGAAAAGAGATAAAAAGTATTGCTAAATCTAAGTTAAAGGGAAGATGGTTTAATATTGTCTTATTAACTTTAATCATAGCAATAATTGAATTTGGAGCAAGTGAGATTATTGGAAGAACCGCAGGAATAACTTCTAATATTTTAAACATAGCTAATAACTTTTTATTAATGCCAGCCATAACGGCTTCAGGGATTATATACACAATTAAATTTGTTAAGAGTAATGAAGTAGTAGCTTTAAATTATGCTATTCCAAGCGTTAAAACTTGGGGAAGATTTATAATGAGTATGATAGTTACTATGATCTTTAGTATTCCTATACTTTTAGTTGTGTTTTTAGGAAATATATTTTTAGTGTTATCTATAACATCATTACATAGTGCAATGCTTACTGGCCAAATATCTATGAATCCTATGATAGGAGTTTGGGGAGTAGTATTTTTAATAGTTATATTAGTATTAATTTTAGCTGCTATAGTAGGAATTTTATTATTCCCATTACCATATTTAATGGCTGAAGATACCTGTGGAATATGGGAAGCTGTTAAAAGAAGCTTTAAAATAATGAATGGTCATAAATGGGAACTATTTATTATGGGACTTAGCTTCTTAGGATGGTTAATATTATCAGCATTAACTCTTGGAATAGGATTATTATGGCTTCTACCATATATCCAAGTTACTTTAAGAATATATTATCTTTCAATTACAGGAAGAGAAAGTGAAATAAATTAAAGTTAGGACTGTATCCTCAATGGGTACAGTCATTTTTTTAAGTTTACAGAATTGACATAAATTTGATATGATGTTAATCTTTTATTAAAAATAGAAGGAAGTGATTATTTTATGACCAGAAAAGAAATAAAAAGTTTATCACAAGATAAGCTAAGAGGAAGATGGACAAACTTTCTTTTACTTGTATTAATAGTTTTAGGAGTACAAGGACTAGTTACGTATTTCATATCGAATGTAGAAAGTATAGGGCTAAGTTCAATTTTGAATTTAGGAAATAGCTTTTTATTAGGACCTTTTCTTGAATCTTTACTTGTAGTTTTTGTAATTAAATTAGTTGATAGAGATGATAAGGTTGGATTAAAAGAATCTATTCCTTCATGTAAAGTATGGAGAAATTTTATTAAGAAGTTCCTTGCTTTAATATTATTTGAGCTTCCAATATCACTTATAGCATCAATAATTGCTGTGGTATCATTTATTAGTATAATATCAAATCATTTTTATGAGTATTTATTTATGGCTTCTATGAATTATGAAGATATATTAAGTCAATATATAGGTATCTTTATTATAATAATATTAATAGTAGCTACTTATAATATTATAGTTTCATTATTCTTTTTCCCTGTTAAATATATTATAGTTGAAGAGCCAGAACTTGGTATATGGGAAGCTGTAGGAAAGGCTTTTAAAATGATGAAAGGTCATAAATGGGAGCTTTTCGTATTAATTTTAAGTTTTATAGGATGGGCAATACTAGCTGTTTTACCTATAGTATTAGGAAGTATAATTATTGTTTTAATGAACTTAAGTGTAAAGATATTACCTATTTTCTCTATAGGATTAATATGGTTCTTTGTATATAGAGATACTATATATAGAGTTTATTATCTTTCAATTTCAGAAAGAGCATTAGAAATAGGAAAAGATGAGTTAAATCAGGATATTGAAGTTGAAGAAGAGGACTTCGAATTTAGAGATTAGTTTAAATGCCTAAGAAATACAATTAAATGTGTTTCTTAGGCATTTTTATTTTAGAAAAATATATTACTATTTAATTTTTTAGTGTAATGAATTTACTAATAGAAATTACTTTAACTTAATACTAATTAAAAATATTTACTTAAGGGGCTCCATTACCCTGTCTAAGATATTATTAATTTCTGCAATTGATGTACCAAAGTTTGTTATAGGAACTAAGGCATCATCACATATTCCTATTCTATTCATTATTTCAGCTTTGTTAAACATGCATCCTCCACAATGAATTACAAGGGCATATTCATTAAGATTCTTAGGAAAGTCCTTACCAGAGCAATTATGAACTATTATTCCAGGACAAGTTTCTTCTAACCAAGTAGGTAGTTTTTCTCTTGCTATATCACCTTTTAATTGATGGTGAGTACAAGCTTCTGCTATTAAAACTTTATCACCTGCTTTAAGATTCTTTATTGCTTTGGCTCCTGAATAGAACTTATCTAAATCACCCTTGTATCTAGCCATAAGTATTGAGAAGGAAGTAAGAGGAACACTTCTATCTAATTTTGCATTAACTTGTTTAAATACTTGAGAGTCAGTTATTACTAAGTCAGGCTTACCATTAAAAATTCTTAATCCTTCATCTAATTTATCTAATGTAACCATAGTTGGTATTCCACCATAATCTAATATATCTCTTAATACTTGAACTTGAGGAAGTATAAGTCTTCCTTTAGGAGCTTGTATATCTTGAGGAGCTACTAAAAGAATTTTATCTCCAGCTTTGATTTTATCACCTATTATTGGGCTTTCAGTTATTGAAGAGGGTGATACATTGACAAGTTCTTTTTTTAATTCATTTATGTTTAAATTATTTTTAGCACTTATGGCAACACAAGGTATTCCTAATAATTCACCAATTTCTTTTAAAGAATTATTTAAATTACTATCAACAAAGCAATCTTTATTAGATAAAGTTGTTTTATCAATATCCTTTAAATCAATTTTAGACTCAATTAGTTTATTAGGAACTAAATCACACTTGTTAATAACTAGTATAGCTGGTTTCTTAGCCTTTTTTAATTTATTAAGCCATAATATTTCCTTAGAAAGCATGTCTTTAAATTCTATATTTGATTTTATTGCCTCTAGTATTTCAGAAAGGGAAAGGGTTATAAGAGCCACATCAGTCTTTCCTACAACCTCTTCAGTTTTTTCAACTCTAAGCTTACCTATTTCTCCTTCATCATCAAAACCAGCTGTATCAACGAAAACAACAGGTCCTAGGGGTAAAAGTTCCATTGCCTTATAAACAGGGTCAGTTGTTGTTCCCTTAAAGTCTGATACTAGAGAAATGTTTTGACCTGTTAGGGCATTTATTATGCTAGATTTCCCAGAGTTTGTTTTACCAAAAAGAGAAATATGAATTCTACTTCCTCTAGGAGTTTCATTAAAATTACTCATAAATTTTTCTACTATTGCAAGATGTAAATAGTAGAATTGCACCTCCTTGCATTAATTCTTGTGTGAAAATATTTTCAATTGTGAATAAACCTGTGGATAACTTTTTTAATGAATTTTTACTTTCAAATTCTAGTTAAATAATGAAAATAAGCCTTTAAAAAAGTAAAAAAATTACAGTTAAGAATGGCTTAATATAGCCATTTACAGGAGTTTTTATCTTTTGAAAAAATTACTTTTTTAAATAGTAAACTTTATTAAAAGATAATAGGAAAATAGTATAATTTTTTCGTTTCTAAACAAGTTATCCACATAGGGGTGTGGATAACTTTAAGGTTATTCACAATATATAGTTGTGTAATATTTAAATACATACTAAATATTGATAAGGGAAAAAATGTAATTAAATATATTGAAAATTTTGGGTATAAAAACTATGAATAAAAATTTGTATATAAGTAATAAAAATACAATATTTAGTACAAATAAAGCTTTGTTTCTTTAAATTTAATTTAAAATAAGCTTAATATATAGAAATTTTAGCTTAAAAACAGTATGAAATAATAAAAGAATAATTAATATTTTACTAAAAGCTATTATAAAATCTGTGATTTGGTATATGTTTTTAGTAAATAAAATTATAAAAATTATTCAAGAATAATTATATAATTTTGAGTATGAGATTAGAAGGGTATTTTAATCAAATAATATAAAACTAAAAAAGGACAACTCTTAAGGAAAGAAGTTGTCCATAATAATCAAATTATTAATTTTAGTGATGAGGCACTAAAACTACCTCACTACAATCTTCGAAGTTTAAAGAATTTTCATCTATATCTTTTATAGTTAATAAGAAATCATTAGCATTTATTTTTAATAGTGGATAATCTCCAATATTGTTTTTTGTATCATTGCATCTATAGCCTTCATTTTGAAGGTGAGTTATAACTGCATATTTTAAAGACTCCATAGAAGAAAAGCCTTTCTCTAAAGTTAAAACTATCTTGTGTATATTACAACAAGTTCTTCTTTCTAATGAATTTTGATCTACTGCCATAAAAAAACCTCCCTCACAATAAGTTAAACTCTCAAATCATTCCTAATATTTACATAATGTTTAATTATATTTTACAACCTTTACATTTAATAGTCAAATTTTTAACAATGTATTTTAAGGTGTATTATTATGAAAATATTTAGGAATAGGTTGAAAAAATAAGAAAATAAGAGAAATTTAAAGAAAAAATGATTTTCATTAAAATTTTTAAATTAACAATATGAATATGATAAAGATTGATATGCACAACATTGTAGATAATATAACAGTGTTGTTTATGAGTTTTTCATATTCTGGACAATGTTTACCTAGTTACTACAAATTTAATACTTTTTTTAGTATATTCCTTATTGAACCTTAAGGTGAATCCAATTATAAATATATAAGTTTAACCTAAAGTTTCTAATATAAAAACTATACAAAAAAGAGTAGTATAAGAGGATCCAAAAGATGGTAGCTAAAATTTTCACAAAAAAAGCCAG
Source organism: Clostridium perfringens (assembly GCF_016027375.1). Classification (NCBI taxonomy): domain Bacteria; kingdom Bacillati; phylum Bacillota; class Clostridia; order Eubacteriales; family Clostridiaceae; genus Clostridium; species Clostridium perfringens. The sequence goes on along the minus strand of NZ_CP065681.1, from coordinate 161,562 downwards.
CTTACGCTGGCTATATATTAATTATAAATTGATTTTTAGTTTTGATTTTGATTGTTAGTTTGTACCCATATGAAAGATATAAATTTTAATATGGAGTTAAAGTCATAATTTTTCATACAGGTTTTGCATGAATAAATAATCATTAACTTTAATTAATTAAAGCTAGTGAATTAATGTGATATAAAAAGTTACAATATATTTAATTAACTAGAATCTTAAATCTCTAGTTCCGTTACTTATCTTATTTATTTTTTCTTCAACAGATTTTCTAAATGATTCATTATCTATTTCATCTATTGATTTTTTAATTAATTTATCTCCGATTTCTCTTGTTCTATCTGTGCCGTAATCATCAATAAATTCTTTTAAAGTTATTAAAGCATTAGCTTCACATATTTTATAAAGTTCACCACTCTTAACGATGTCCATAAATCTTTCGCCAGTTCTACCTTCTCTATAGCAAGCTGTGCAATAACTTGGTATATATCCAGCTTCCATAAGGCTTTCTATCATTTCAACTGGTGATCTATGATCTCCAACTTCAAATTGTGGTTTCTCTTCAGGATCGATGTATGATTCTGAATAACCACCAACACCTGTACATGAACCTGTACTTACTTGAGAAACTCCAAGAGCTATTATTTCATCTCTTAAGCCTGGTTCTTCTCTTGTTGAAAGTATAAGACCTGCATATGGTACTGCTAATCTTAAGATAGCAACAATCTTTTTGAAGTCTTCATCATCAACTAAGTAAGGATAATTTTCTAAGCTAACATTTTCAGCTGGTCTTATTCTTGGAACTGATAGTGTATGAGGACCAACCCCTGTAGTTTCTTCTAAATCCATTGCATGCATAAGCATTGCTAATGTTTCATACTTGTAATCATAAAGTCCATATAGAACTCCCATACCAATATCATCTATACCAGCTTCTCTTGCTCTATGCATAGCTGTTGTATGATAATTATAGTTATGTTTTGGACCACTTACATGTAATTTTTCATAAGTTGGTTTATGGTAAGTTTCTTGGAATAAGATATATGTTCCAATTTCAGCATCTTTAAGTCTCTTATAGTTTTCAACTGTTGTTGCAGCTATATTAACATTGATTCTTCTTATTGACCCATTATCAAATTTAATTGAGTATATTGATTTTATACAATCTAAAATATAATCTAGAGGAGCATTAACTGGATCTTCCCCAGCTTCAAGTGCTATTCTCTTATGACCTAGGCTTTCAAGAACTTTAACTTCTTCAATAAGTTGCTCTTTGTTAAGTTTCTTTCTTTTTAACTCATCATTACAGTGTTTATATCCACAGTAAGTACAGTTATTTACGCAATAGTTACTTACGTATAAAGGTGCAAATACAACAAGTCTTTTTCCATATAATTTTTCCTTAACTTGTCTAGCTGCTTTAAACATTTCTTCAATAAGCTCTTTATCTTCAAGATTAAGAAGAACAGCAGTCTCTTCAGGTGTTAACCCTTCTGCACTTTTACTTTTTTCAATGATTTCTCTAACTAGTTCTTTGTCAGAAACAAGCTCTTTTCCTTTTGCTATAAGACTATTAATTTCATCATCCTTAATAAAATCTAAAGCATTGTACTTTTCGTTATCTTTTAACATAACAAATCTCCTTTAAAATTACTTTTAGGGTATGTCAAAAAATAATATAAACAACTAAAATATACTTATGGGAACTCAATGATTAAGAGGCTTAAAGCGATTAAGCTAAAAGCTAGTTTTAGATATGGCAGCTTTAACGGAAACACCTTTAAGTTTACCGATTTTTCCTGTTATAGCTGAAATTTCATCGGTGGTTCCATCAACTACAATAGATATAACTCTAATGTTCTTTTCTTTGTATGGTAACCCCATTCTTCCAACAATTAATTTGTCGTATTCACTTAAGATAGAATTTACTTCTTTTATATTATCAAGGCTTTCAATAACAATGCCAACAACGGCAATTCTAGTACTCATACTGTCATCAAACCTTTCTAAGATTCAAAAATTTTTTATTACCTTTTTGTTCAGAGAATTCCTTACAATTAGGGATAAAGTATATTTATATTATTTTTTTGACTGGTTTCTCAGTTGAAAGAAGTATTTTTACATATCATCTCGCAACAAAGAAGACACATTATAATTATACTACAAAATTTTCAAAAATATAGATTAAATTTCTAGTAGAGAAAAATATAAGCTTTATACTAAATTAAAACAATTTGTAAACTTTTGAAAATTTATTTTGATATAATCTAAGTAAGATTTAAATTTATTGTATTTTTAGAATAATATTTTATTTAAAATTTGACCTGTCAAAAGGTCATTTAGATAGTAATTAAAGGCTTTAAATAGAGTAATAGGATTTAATATATTTTTGATTAAGCTTTGATATGAATGCTTAGAAAGGAAGAAGGCAAATGAAAAAAAATAAATTAATAACAGCAATGATATTAGCTGGAGCAATAAGTATTGGCTCATTTACAACAGTTTTTGCCGATACTAAGGAAGTAGTAACTTTAGGAGCTAATCTAAATTCAAGTCAAAAACAAGAGATGTTTAAGGAATTCGGAGTTAAACCTAATGATGTTAAGGTTATAACTATGAATGTTAATGAAATAAGAGAGCAACTTGGATTGCCTAAAATAGTAGGAGAATTTAAAGGCAATGCTTACTCAAGTGCTTTTGTTAAACTAGAGGAAAAAGGGTATGGAATAAAGGTAAAAACAAATAATTTAACAGAGGTTACTAAAACTATGCTAAGTAATGCCTTGTTAACATCAGGGGTTACTGATGCTGATGTTATTGCTACATCTCCATTCCCTGTAACTGGGACATCCGCTTTAGCTGGAGTTCTTCAAGCATTTGAAAAGGCCACTGGAGAAAATATACCTGTTGAAAATAAGGAAGTGGCAAGACAAGAATTAAGTATAACAAATAATTTAGCTAAGGCTAAAAATAGCGAAGGACAAGATATTGGAAAAGATGGAGCAAGTGCTATAGTAAATCAGGCTAAAGAAGAGGTAATAAAGGATAAGCCTAAAAATGATAAAGAGGTTGGGGAAATAGTAAATAATATTACAAATAACTATAATATTAAGTTAACTCCAACACAAGAGCAAGAATTAGTTGCTCTTTTAGCCAATATAAATTCTTTAGGATTAGATTATTCTAAATTAAAAGGAGAACTTGATAGCCTTTCTAATAATATACAGGAAGCTTTAAAAGAAAATGGACAAGAACTTAAAGAAAGTGGAACTTTAGATAGAATCTTAAATAAAATTCTAGGAGTTTGTACTGATATAAAAAATTGGTTTGTAGCACACTTTGGAGATGGAGAAGTTACTATAAATGGAGTTACATATGATAAAGATGGTAATATGATAAACAAGGATCAATTAAATAATATAGGAACTTCAATAAGTGATGAGGACAATGACACTAGTAATAATGAAAGTAAAAATAATATAGAAGATAAATCACAAAAGAGTGATTCTAAGGAGAAAGAAACTGATAAGGCTAATAGCAATAAGCAAGAGGATTCTAATTCTGAAGGAGGACAAGAAAGTAAGGGCAATGGTTCTTTAAATAATGATAACAAAAGTAATAAAGAATCTAAAAATAAAGATGCACAGGGAGCTAAAGAGTCAAAAACTAGTAAACCTAATAAAAATAGTGTAAGTTCATCAAAGAATAATTCAAATAAAAATAATAGTGGAAGCAGTAATAATTCAAAGGATAAAGGTAAGGAAACTATAAAGCTTGAGGATGGTACTGTAATTCCTAAGTATAATTCAAAGGGTGAAGAATATAATCCTGTTACTGGTGGATATGGACATATGCAAGAAACTGAAGATGCTGGAAAGGATTCTGATCAAACTATAGATTATATAATAGTTGATGGGAAGAAGGTTCCACTTCATGATGAACAGGGAAGAGAGTATAATCCTGAGACAGGAAGATATGGAGATCCTGATGATAATTAAAAAATAGTCAAATAACTTTACTTAGTATTATAAATATAGAAAAACTGTAATAGAAACAAAAAAATGTTTTTATTACAGTTTTTTTTATTATTTTACAACAGAAATAAAGGGTAAGGAATATTTATATAGTGAAAGGAGTTGATAAATATGGCAAAGGCAATCTTAACAAAGAAAAGCTTAGTATTAAAGTATCAAAAGGGGGTAGATGATAGTGGAAGCCCTAAATTTTCAACACAAAAGTTTTCTAAGATAAAGGTTGATGCAGAGGATGAAAAACTTTATGAGGTGGGAAAAGCATTAGCAGATCTTTTATCATCAAGAGTTAATTCTGTATTAAAAGAAGATGACTTTAAGTTTGTTGATGACACTCAATAATCTAATAAAAATTAGAGGGGTGATCAGCTGATTTTGTAGTATTTAAAAAAATAAAAATGCTTTTAAATTCTACATTAAAGGTAATCAAAAGAATAGAGAGGGTATTAGTTTTTCTAAGAGAAACCTTAGAATTTATAGATAAGAACTTTTAAAGATAAATTATAAGCTAACAAAAAGTATTAAAAGAATTAAAAGAATTAAAAGAATTAAAAGAGATTAATGAGTAAGATATGCGTTTTAGAAGAAGAAGTAGAAGAACAAAAGATGTAACATAATAAATTAATGGTAAAAAGAAAAGGGGGACTTTAAAATGGAAAAGGAATTATATCTTGTATTGTCTTTTAAAAATGCTGGAGGAAGTATAACAAAAATAACTCTTAAAAATATTAAGGAAGATGTAACTGAGGAAGAAGTTCAAAATCTTATGGAAAAAATAGTGACAGCAAATATATTTGTTTCTAAGGGGGGAGATTTAGTTTCTAAAGTTAAGGGTGAAATAGTAGAGAAAACAACAGAAAGCTTTGAAATGTCTTAATTTAGCTATTAAATAATTTATTAAAAATAAAGAAAAGGGGAAAATATCCCCTTTTCTTTATTTTGCAAAACAGTAATTAATTCCGTTAGAGATTCCAGTTGCAATTTTTATATAATTATCTGGATTGCTTAAATATGAATCTTCATTAGGGTTAGAAATAAACCCTAATTCTATAAGTACAATAGGAACTTTTGACCAGTTAAAACCAGTTAAATCATCTCTTACAACAACACCTCTATTTTTTAATCCTGTATATTTTGTATATGCTGTTAGTATTTTTTCTCCATATGAATAGCTTATATCTGATATATCTTTTGTTACATTTCCTTTTGTAGCAGGAACTAGTATAGAAGCACCACAAGCTTTAGGAGAATCAACTCCGTCACAGTGAATTCTTATAATTAAATTTGCATTATTATCATTACCAATAGTGGTTCTTTCTATATTGCTAAGCTGCTTATCGGGACTATCTTTAGTCATAATTACATTATACCCTTCAGAAATAAGAAGTTTTTTTAATTCTTCAGCTACACCATGAGTTATTGTGTATTCTGGGATTTTACTTTGAACTCCTGTAGCACCTAATGTATCCTTTAATTTTCTTTTTTGTGAGCCTGGACATTCAGGTTCTGTTTCATTAGATATTGTACTAGAATGCCCTGGATCAATAACTATAGTTATATCTTTATTAGCTTTATTAGGTTCATTTTCACAATAAGGTTCTACTTCATTTTTTTTATCAGCTTCCTTATCAGTACTAGAATCAATTTTATTTTTTTCTTTCTCTTGGTCTATGTTTCCCTCTTTAGAATCATTTTTTTCTGTATTATTATTTTCATTATTAGAGTTATTTTTTTCTGTCTCATTATTTTCCTCATTGGAATTATTAATACTATTAGAGTCCTTATTAATATTTGGTTTAGTGGAATTTGATCCACAGCCTAATAGCATTAAAGAAGAAATAATTATAATAGATAAAATTCTTAGAAATTTTTTCATACTATCATCCCTTTATTTGGAGTTTTCAACTGATTTTATAGTTTGAACATTTTTTACTTCATAATCATTTAATTCACTGTCATCACCTTTAAAGGATGAATCAGGATGATACCATGATTTTGAATTAAAATATGCCTTAAATGGATTAGTATTAAATACATATCCATGACGTGCGTATATTTCATTTCTCATTAAAGCAAGAGTACTTTTATTATATTTAGAAAGATCTGATGCTGATAAATAAGAAGAATTACTGTATGGCATTATAAAGTCATAAGGATAATCATATATGTTTCCAGAAAATTTTGATGGATTTTCATTTGTGAAACTATATATGTTATCAACTTTATCATTACTTGAAGAATTTTTACTTTCATTAAGTTTTTTTTGTAAATCATCATATTGTGAAAAGTTTTCTTTGTTATATCCATACTTTGTAGCTAGATCTAAATCATAATCACAGTCAGTGTAATTTTTATTTTTAAAATCTACAGTAGCTTTATTTACATATAATTTTGACATTAAATTATCTTTTTCAGATGTATTTAAGTTTGTTAATATTGAAGAATTATCAACAAAATCAGAGTCAGACTTTAAAGTTGTATAAATAGAATTTAATAAATCATCATTTTTAGAGTATTTTAGAGCACTGTTATAATAAGATAATTTTTCAGTAACTGATGAAGATTTAAGTGCAGAGTTATAATAGTATTTATATAATAAAGGTGATCTTAAAAAATAAATAGAAGTACCTATTATTACAAAAGTTACTAAGGTGAAAATGCTTATTAAAATCTTTTTTTTGGTATTAGAATGTTTAAAATTATCAATATCTTCATTATGATAAGATTCATCATTGAAATTTTCATCTAAATTATCATCAAAACTTGCATCTAGATATTCTTCTTTATTATTAAAATTAGAATCATGAAGAGGTTTGAAATTATTCTTAATATTTTCATTAATATTAGTATTAATTTCTTTTTTTATTTTAGGTGCATCTAAGATTATGGTTTTATCAATATTATTTTTAGAGTTAGGAATATCTTTTTTATCTTTTGTATCTTCTGTATCTGAGTTATTTTCAGTATCTTTATCTACAGATTTTACCTTAGCACCACACTTATTGCAAAATTTCATTGAATCAGATAGTTTATTACCACATTTAGTACAAAATTTCATTAAATCACCCCTTAATCTTTTATATCAGTAAGAACTAATGAACCATTAGCTAGTTTTTTGAAGGTATAGGTATTTTTAAATTCTTGACGCTTAGGAACATTAATTCCTTTACCTATAGAATAAATTTCATTACAAGTAACTTCACCAGTATTTGTATCATTATTAAATGTATAATTTAATATTTCAGTGCTTTCAAAGTTTTCCCTAATATCTTTAGAATGTATTTCAGGGACAACCTTCTTTTGCTTTTTATAAATAGGACTGTCAAATTCAAGGTAGTTTTCTATATAATTAAAACTATTTGTATTAACAGCATAAGCAAAGTCACTTGAGTAATTACTTAATAAAACATAAAGATCTTTTTTGAAATTAGCTTCTGAGGCTTTAGCTTCAGCAAAGTTTATATTTATATTGCTTGAAGAATTTACATCATATTTATTACTTATTATTTTTTTATCTCCATCTGTTGATACTCCATAAATAATACTATTAGGATCAATTGGACCAAAGGTTTTAGCATCTTTAATTTTTACTCCAGTATCTTTATTATTTACATATAGTTCAGCATCTGGAATATCGCTAGTAATATTAACTTTAATAAAGTTATCAAATATACTTATTTCTTGGTTAGAAGATTTAAAAGTATTAACCTCTATATTTTCAGATTTGTTTAAATATGAATTTGATATTTCAGATTTAATAGTATAATTTCCAGGCATTAAAGGGCCTAACTCATCTTTTTTTGTTAAATCTCCAAAAGTTTCATCTCCTATTTGAACTTTTGCATCTTTTAAATCAGTTTTTACCTTTATAAAGCTTGGTTTTACAACTACTTTATAAACAGGTATTAAAAAGAAATCTTTTCTAACCTCTTCTATAGATAAAGGGGAGTCTGTGTCCTTATAATTTCCCTTTTTAAAATCGTCGTTTATTGAAGAAAATTTTGATGGATTTTGATTAAAGTAATCTATTAGAATAGTAGAGTTGCTTTTATTTATTGGTAGAGAGCTATCATTACAATAAAGTATTTTACTAAGTTCCTCTGGATTTGAAGAGGAAATTGAATTTGAAAATGAAAGTGCTATTTCTTTTTCAGATTTAACTGTTGATTTTAAGTAAAAGAATACACCAGAAAATATTACAACAATAAAAACTAGGCTTATTATTATAATTTTAGATTTTTTCTTGTTTTTTTTTATTTTTGAGCAATTAGGGCAAATTCCATTTATTAATTTTGAACCACATTTATTACAAAAATTCATTTTAAAACCTCCTTAATAATAATTTTACATCTAAAATATAATTTAACATTTTTTTGAACAATTGACAAATTTGTTAACAAAACGTTATAATTTAACATAGAATAGGAGGCGTTTTATGTTTTGTTCAAAGTGTGGTAAGGAAATACCAAATGAATCAGTTTTTTGTCCAGAGTGTGGAAATAAGTGTAAGGGTTCTAGTAAAAGTATACCTATAGATGTAAATGAGCATAAAGGATATATAATAAAATCTTTATGTCATCCAATAACTTCAGTTAAGGAACATGTCTTTGGAGTATCATCAAAAATACAATTAATTTATATTGCAATAATAACTTTAATAATACCACTAGTTAAAACTCTTTTATTTAAAGCCTTTAGTTTTAACTTAGTAAAAAGTGTAGTAGGCATTATACTAGAATTCTCAAATATTAATACCTGGGATTTTAATAACATGATAAAGGCTAAAAGTCAGTTTGATATGATTATGGAAAATGTATTTCCTACAGGTAATATCTATTTTTTAAATTTAGGAAGCTATATAATTAATTATGCTTTAATATTAGGTATAATTTATATTATATTTAAGTTTTTAGTTAAAGAAGATATAAATAAAGATTCACTTGTAAACATAATGTTTGTAGTATCTATAATAAATGTATTTATATTAATAATATCCTCTATAGCCCTAGTTTTAGGAGGAGCTATTTGGATGATAGTAAGTATATTTAGTTCTATATTATCAGTTGTGTTATTGTATGCTTTATTTAATACTTTAATAAAATCAAAAAATAAATTTATATACATATATTCTTTAACTTGCATGGTTGTTTATTCAATAAACGCATGGTTTGTTTTTAATAATGTATCATCTATAATTTATCAAATTTATTATAATTTAGAGAGATATTTTATTTAATATAGTATATATAAAGAGGCACTTCTTTTTATAAGTGTCTCTTTTGTGTTTTAATAATTATATAGATTGTATATTTTAGAATATGAATAGGAGTTAAATGTATTTATAATTTAAAAGAATTTTTATGGGAGTAGATTAGATGGAAAGCAAAAAGATTTTTATTATAGAAGATGAAGAAAAGATAAGAGAAGAGCTTACTAAATTTTTAGAGAAGTATGGCTACATTGTAGAGTCATCAGAAGACTTTGAAAATATAGTTGATACTTCATTAAGATGTAATCCTAATATGATTTTACTAGATATAAATCTCCCTTATTATGATGGTTACTATATTTGCAGGGAGATAAGGAAGAAAAGCCAAGTTCCAATTATAGTTGTAACTAGTAGACAAAGTGAGATGGATGAGCTTATGAGTATGAATTTAGGGGCTGATGACTTTGTTACTAAGCCTTATAATACTCAAATACTTTTAGCTAGAATTGCATCAATTATGAAAAGGACTTATTCAGGGGTTGAGGGTGAAACAGAAATATTTAATTGTAGAGGATTAAAATATAATATGTCTACTAGTGAGGTTTCATTTAATGATGAGGTGGAGGAGCTTACTAAAAATGAAAGTAAGATTTTAAATATTCTAATAAGAAATAAAGGGAAAATAGTATCAAGGGATAATATTATAAAGGCTTTATGGCAAAGTAATGAGTTTATAGATGATAATACTTTAACTGTTAATGTAAATAGACTTAGAAGAAAGATTGAAGGAATAGGAGCAGAGGGATATTTACAAACTAAGAGGGGGCAAGGGTATATATTATCATGAATTTAAGAGATTTCATAAAAGAAAGAATAGTTTTTATTATTATAAATTCATTAATATTACTTTTTACAGCTCTATTGCTTATGGTTTTAAAAGTTGATAGCTTTGCCATTTTATTTATTGTTATTATAAACGGGGCAGGGATTTTAATTTATCATATTTTTGATTATTTAAGAAAGAAGCAATATTATAATGAGATAAAGGAAAATATGGAGTCTTTAGATAAGAAATATTTAATATCAGAAGTAATAGAAGAGGGAACTTTTACAGAGAGTAAGTTAATATATGATGTTATATGCAAGAGTAATAAGGCTATGAATGATGAAATAGGGGAGTTTAAGAGAGGAATAAATGATTATAGGGAGTATATAGAACTATGGGTTCATGAAATAAAAACTCCCATAGCAACTTGCAAGCTATTAATAGAAAATAATGAATCTCCACTTACAGAGAGTATAGGAGAAGAGGTTTGTAAGCTAGAAAATTATATAGATCAAGCTCTCTTTTATACTAGAAGTAATACCCTTGAGAAGGATTATATAATAAAAGAAATGAGTTTAAGTAGTTGCGTAAACAAGGTTTTAAACAATAATGCAGATTCTTTAATAAAGAAAAGAGTTAAAATAAGTTTAGGTGATTTAGAAAAAATGGTTTATTCAGATAGTAAGTGGATTGAGTTTATTTTAGGGCAAATAATATCAAATTCTATTAAATATATGAATAAGGAACATAAGGAACTAAAGATATATTGCAATGAAAATAGTAAATATGTGATTTTAAATATTGAGGACAATGGTGCTGGAATAAGTGAAAAAGATATTTCTAGGGTTTTTGATAAAGGATTTACAGGAGAAAATGGACGTAAGTTTGGAAAGTCTACAGGTATAGGACTATACCTATGTAAAAAGCTTTGTAAGAAACTTGGGTTAGATATAACATTGATTTCAGAAGAAGGTAAGTTCACAAGAGTTTCAATTATCTTTCCAATAAACAGGATGATGATTTTTGAATAGGTAATACTAGATTTATTCTTATGATGATTTAAATAGTGAGGGGGAGAATAGATGGGTAAAAAATTTTGGGTTGTAGTTATAGTATGTTTTTTTATTAGATGTTTACTTAATTTAATAGAAGCCATTATGTTAAATATTGAATTTTTAAAGAATATAAATTTTTATTATATTAATACCTTTTTTAATGCTTTTTTAGTTATAATTCTTATTGGATCGTATATATATCTTTATAAAAATTATGAAAAATAATTAATGCGATTAATTTAGTTCATGATTTTTATATAAATATATTTTAAAATAAATATTCATATGAAAATTAAGGAGAGGTATTAAAATAAATTTTGATAATAGTAGTGAAAAAAAGGTGGATTCAATTGATGAATCCACCTTTTTATATACCATTATAATATATTTTAATAGGTTAGCTAAATTTTTTATAAAAAGGTTTTAGAACTGTTTGTATGGACTAGGTTTATTATTTAATGGAAACTAAAGTGATAATAGCAAAGTTAAGATAATAAAGTGAATCTAGCACTTTTAGAAGCTGGATAAAAATAGGCTTAAAGACTTAGGTTCAATCTAATTGTTTTCCAGGTTATTCTAATCTTTACATAAGAATATTTTAAAAATCACAATGTGACACTTTTGTTAGTTTAGTGTTATATAGTTCTATGGATTGAAGATTTTATATGAAATAGAATTAAAGTATAGAAAGAAGTGCTTAAATGGAAAGTTTTAATATGATTTAAGCTAGAGTTTTTTAGATAATATAAGTAAGGATAAGGAGTGTAGTCTAATGGGTAAAGAGGTTTTAAAGGTAAGTAATATAGAAAAGTATTATGGTAAAAAAGGAAATGTTACAAAGGCCATTAATGATATTAGTTTTACTGTTTCAGAAGGTGAGTTTGTTGGAATAATGGGTGCTTCAGGAAGTGGTAAAACAACACTTTTAAACTGTATATCAACTATAGATAAGGTAACTAGTGGTCATATATATTTAGAAGGAGAGGAGGTTACAAGCTTTAGTTCAAAAAAGTTAGCTAAGTTTAGAAGAGAAAAAATAGGATTTATATTTCAGGATTTTAATCTTTTAGATACCTTAACAGCTTACGAAAATATAGCCTTAGCTCTTACAATTCAAAGAGTGAATAATAAGGAAATAGATAAAAGAGTAAGAAGTGTTGCAGAAGCTTTAAATATAAGTAATGAGCTTAATAAATATCCTTATGAAATGTCAGGGGGACAAAAGCAAAGGGTGGCATCAGCAAGGGCAATAGTTACTAATCCATCTTTAGTATTAGCTGATGAACCAACAGGAGCCTTAGATTCAAAGGCAGCTACCATGCTTCTTGAAAGCTTAGAAGATTTAAATAAGAATTTAAATGCAACAATTATGATGGTAACTCATGATGCTTTTACAGCAAGTTATGCAAATAGAATTTTATTTATTAAGGATGGAAAGATATTTAATGAACTTATAAAAGGAACTGATTCTAGAAAAGAATTTTTCAATAGAATAATTGAAGTCATAACTCTTCTTGGAGGTGACAGTAATAATGTATTTTAAGTTAGCCTTTAAAAATATAAAAAAGAGTTATAAAAATTATGTAATATATTTTTTAACCTTGATATTTGGAATATGTATATTTTATACTTTTAACTCCATAGAGTCACAAAGTGTAATGATGGAACTTAATGAGCAAAAGCAGTCAGCCTTTATGATGGCAGAACAATTAATAGGATATTTCTCTGTGTTTATAGCTTTTGTCTTAGGATTTTTAATAGTTTATGCAAATAATTATCTAATAAAAAGAAGAAAAAAAGAGTTTGGAATTTATATGACTCTTGGAATGGAAAATGGAAGCTTATCAAAAATGATATTCTTAGAAACTCTATTTATAGGGGCTATATCTTTAGGAATAGGAGTGGTACTAGGAATAATGTTATCTCAAGCACTTTCAGTACTTACAGCCTATATGTTCCAGGTAGACCTTACAAAGTTTCAATTTGTGTTTTCTCCACTTGGATTTAAGAGAACAGTACTTTGTTTTTCAATAATATATCTTGTTGTATTAATTTTTAACTTTATAAGTGTTAGAAAGATTAAATTAATAGATTTATTAACAGCTTCAAAGAGAAATGAAAAGCCTACTATTAAAAATCTTTGGATATCAGTAATATTATTTTTAGTTAGTGTGGGAATCTTAGGGATTGCTTATTATAAGGTCATACATGATGGAATTGCCTTTGCTAGTTTTAATGCTCTTGGATTACCAATTTTACTAGGATGTATTGGAACATTTATATTCTTTTATTCTTTAACAGGATTCTTTTTAAAGGTGATTCAAGGAAATAAAAAGTTCTATTTAAGAGATTTAAACATGTTTGTTATGAAGCAAATAAGCAGTAAAATAAACACAACCTTTGTATCCTTATCATTTATATGCTTAATGTTATTTTTAGCTATTTGTACATTCTCAGGAGGGTTAGGAATAAATAGAGCTATAAATGCTGACTTAAAGGATTTAACTAAATTTGATGTTACCTTTTGGAGTAATAGTGGTGAAAATATAGAAAAACTTTTGAAGGAAAAAAATATTGATATATCTAATATAGCTAAAGAAGATTCAAACATGGTTATGTATGATAGTGGAGTTAAATACAGTAATTTCTTATCAAAAGAGGGAATGACTGCTATGAAAAACTATTTTCCAGTGGCTAATGATAATGATATATTAGTAATTGGTGAAAATGGATACAATAATACATTAAAACTTCTTGGGAAAGAGCCTGTTAATTTAAAGGAAAATCAATACTTAGCAGTTGGAAATATTGATGAAATGAAAAAGTGGGTTAATGAGAGCTTAGAAAATGGAAATATTGATCAAATGAAAAAGTTGGTTAATAAGAGCTCAGAAAATGAAAAGAAGATAAATATTTCAGGAAAAACCTTAGAGCCTGCAAATAAAAAGTATGAAAATATTAATCTATATAATTTTACTATGAAAGGTGATATTTTAATTTTTGTTGTTAAGGATTCTCTTCTTGAAGGATTAAAACCTGTGTCTAGTAGATTTAATATGATGCTAAAGGATAACTCTAATACAAAGGAAGAATTAGAGAATGTAAGAGATCAGTTAGTAGAAAGTCAGGTTTATTCAATAACAAAAAAAGAAATATATGATAATGCAGCTGGCCTAGGTGCAACAATGGCTTACTTAGGAATCTACCTAGGTTTAATATTTATAATAACATCAGCAGTTGTACTTGCTATTCAGCAGCTTACAGAATCTACTGATAATGTAGAAAGATATAGACTACTAAAAGAAATAGGTGTGGATCAAAAGATGATAAATAAAGCTATATTCACTCAAGTAGGAGTATATTTTATGCTTCCTTTATCACTTGCTATAGTACACTCAATAGTTGGTTTAAAGATTTCTTCTACCATAGTAGGGGTATTTGGAAATGCTAGTATAATGCCAAATATAATTATAACAGCAATAATTTTTGTTATAATTTATGGAGGATACTTCTTAGCAACATATTTAGGGGCTAAGAAAAACATAAATGAAAGATCATAGAGAATTAAATATTAAGACATAAGGATTATTAATTTTAAGGGAGTGTATCAAAATATAATAAAAATTATTTTGATACACTCCATTTTTATTTATTATGGTTAAATTTTGAAAGGAAATAACTTTTTATATCATATAAAATAAATTGAAGCTTGATTTTTTCTAATAAGTTCTAATGTGATGAATTATAAAAAATTTATAAAAGTGGGAATAGCATACTGCAAAACCACAACTAAGTAATACCATACCTAAAGAAATTATCAAATCTTGGTTTAAATTTAATTTAGATAAAAATAAACCTAATAAACTACCAACAATTATTAAACCATAGTTAGGATAGTTTTTTAAAATTTTATTTTTATAA
This sequence comes from Clostridium perfringens, assembly GCF_016027375.1. Taxonomy (NCBI): domain Bacteria; kingdom Bacillati; phylum Bacillota; class Clostridia; order Eubacteriales; family Clostridiaceae; genus Clostridium; species Clostridium perfringens. The sequence continues at coordinate 146,523 of NZ_CP065681.1, read as the reverse complement.
CTCTTAGAATTATAAAAATTTTTAATATGATTTATTGATAGAATAATTATTAAAATATATATTATGATGAATAAAATAGATAAATTAATAAATTTATTTATAGAAAGAATTTCATTTAATTTGTATAAACCAGATAAAAATAAAAAAGTGAAAAGGATGATAGTGAAAGAGCAGTATATAAGTCTATGAAACTATATAGTTTTTTCATAAATATTAAATTTATTAAAGAAAAAATATTAAATATGAATATATAAGCATAAATAAATATATTAAAGTTATGTATAAATAAAATAAATATAAAAAAGTTTATAAGAAACATTACTGCCAATATAAGTGGGCGATTAGATTCTAAATTTTTTTCTTTTTGTTTAACCATGAAACATCTCCCCTTTCTTATAAATTATAAAATATTGTAACATAGATGTATAAGAATATTAATTATTTTATTAAAAGGAGGTATAGTAAAAATGGAACAGCTTAACAGAAAAGAAATAATAGAATTAGTAAATATTATTAGAAATCCTAAGGAAGAATGGTCGGAAGCTATGATTGATGAACTAATATTTAAATTAAAAAGAAATGTTATTTATCCAAATCCAAGTGATTTAATTTTCTATACTGAATTATCTGCTGAAGAAATTGCAGATAAAATATTAGCTTATAAACCAATACTATTATAAATTTATTAATAAAAGTAGAGCTATAAAATTTTATAGTTCTACTTTTATTTTTATATTACAAAATATAATTCTAAAATTTATGTGTTGAGGTGATAATTTCCTTGACATTTTTATGTAAAAGTTTTAAGATTTAATACGAACATATGTTTGTATTGAATTAGAACAATGCGCAAAAAAATGATTTTATAATAAATTGAATAAGTGGTATGTACATAGAGAGGGAATGTTTAAAAGTAGATTGGAGGATGAGTTTATATGGAGAGTGAAATTTTTAAATTAATAGCTACACAAGGAGGATTTGCAATATTATTTTCTTATTTGTTATTTTATGTTTTAAAAGAAAATAGTAAAAGAGAAGATAATTATCAAAGTATAATACAAGAACTTACAGAACTATTAACAACTATAAAAAAGGATGTAGAAGATATTAAAAGTAATTTGAATAATAAATGAAAAGAAGTTTTAATAGAATATAAATCTAAATGTTACCACAGCAGATTTTTATGTTTAAGATATTTAAATAGAAGTTACTAATAAAAAAGAGCATAGTATTTAAACTATGCTCTTTGTTTAATTAAAGTTTATTTTCTAACTTTTTTTAGTTTTAATGAAAGGAAACAAACTATTGATAAGATTATAATACCTAACATAGTGAAACCTATATTAGTTAATCCTTCTCCAGTTTTAGGTAATTTTAATTCTTTTTTATTTTGATCATAATTATCATGTTTTGTTAAATTAGAATTATTTTTATTAGAAGTACCTTCAGTTGTTGGTGATTTAGGTGTTTCTACTATAAGAGTTTGAGCCTTATCATCTTTGTTTTCATGTTTTACAATTTGTTTTGTATCTAGTATATAGTCATTATTTGTATCAATTAGGTTTTCTACAGACTCAACACTTTCAAAGACAACGTATTTTTCACCAGCTTGAAGTTTTTGATTACCAAAGTCTAACTCCCATTGGCCACTTCCGTTTTCACCGGCTGTAACTTTAGCTGTTTTAGTAGCAATTTCTTCTAAAGATCCATCAGCTTTTACATGCATTAATGTACCTGTTAAAGTATAGTCTTGATTAGCTACTAAACCTTCATAGTTTATAGTGTCTTTAACATCTACACCGTCTTTAGAATCTTCAAAGCTTACTAAAGCCTCTTTTTCAAAAGAACCATTTACACCATCAGCAATTACAGTAGTTTTTAAATTACCATCTTTAACTTCTGGAAGAATAGGTTTTTCAACTACAAGAGTTTGAGCTTTATCATTTTTATCTTCATGTTTAACAACTTGCTTTGTATCTAACTCATAGTTGTTATCTGTGTCAATTAGGTTCTCAACAGATTCAGCATTTTCAAATACAACATATTTTTCGCCAACTTGAAGTTTTTGATTACCGAAGTCTAGCTCCCATTGGCCACTTCCGTTTTCACCGGCTGTTACTTCTGTAGTCTTAGTAGCAACTTCTTCTAATGAACCATCATCTTTTACGTGCATTAGTTTACCAGTAAGATTATATTTTTCATTAGCTACTAGATCTTTATAGTCTATAGTGTCTTTAACATCTACACCATCTTTAGAATTTTCAAAACTTACTAAAGCTTCTTTTTCAGAAGAACCATTTACTCCATCAGCAGCTACAGTAGTTTTTAAAGTACCTTCTTTAACTTCAGGTATGGTATTAGGAAGTTTTTCATTTTCCAACTTAATAAGGTTTGGAGTAATAAATTTTGTTCCAAGTAAATTTTGATAATAAGTATCATCTGGAAGGTATAAATTTAAGACTAAATTATCTGGAATAGCATTCTTTGCATTTATTAATTCATTTAAAGCATCAATTTCTTTTTGAGATAATTTGTCTAAGCTTAAATTACTATCTGTAAAGTTCCAAACAGCTCTTTGAGTAAGCTTTCTAAACTGTCCTTCTGTCAATTGGTATTTTTCTTTAATGCCAAGTGCGTTACTAGGATACCCGTTATATATAACTCTTAAAACTGAATTTTTTAATTCATCCCCTTTAACCCTAGGCTTAATTGCTTTTTCTGTAAAAAGTTTAGAACTACCAAATTGTTCATTATATAAAACTTTTACAACGGAACCTTTAAATGTAGGAGTAGCCTTTGTAACATTAAAACAATAAACAACAGAGCTAGTATCATTATTATCCATATCTTCAATATAAATAGCATCTCTAAAATCATCCTCTTTAGGATATTTATCAAGTAGAGTGTATCCTTTATATTTTGTGCTTGTTTGAAGTCCACCTGTAGGTGAAACAGTAAAAGTAATAGGATCTGCCTTTATATATCCCTTAGGCACAGAAACTTGCACTAAGGTATATGTACCAGCTTCAAGTTTAAACTCTTTAATCTTTCCATCTGACACCCAACTTAATCCATCCACTGGGGGACCCGATGGGTCAGTACCTTTTACAATTTTAAAACTTGCACCTTTTAATTCCGTCTTAGTATTAGATTCAGTATTACTAAATTTAATTAATATTTTAGGATTTTCAGATGCAAAAACAAAGTGAGATCCAAAATTCATAAAAATAAATGTTAGCATTACAATACATGAAATTATTTTTCTTAATTTTGATTTGATAATAATCACATCCTTTTTAATATAATAAAAAATCTATTATTTAAATAAGTAGCTAAATAGCATTAAATTTAATGCTATTTTTAAAAGATATAAAAATATAATTTAAAAAATTTATAGCCAAGTACTTGTCCAACTTTTGTAATTAATTTTATATAAGTGAAATATAAAATTAATAAAAAAATAACGAATAAAAATTAATAAATAAAAAAAGCTACTTAGGATTTTAATAAATAATTAAATGTTATCGTTATCTGTTTATAAAATTTATATATTTTTAATTATATATTAACATAGAAAAGAAAATTTTAACATAATAATTTGTAAAAATTATTAATTAATTATTTAAATTTGATAACATTGTTTACATAAACATAAAAAATATTAAGGAATATCGTTTATACTTGTATTGTTAAATATAACTTTCTTGAATTTAATAATAAGCTTAAAAATCATATTGTTTTATTAAGAAAAAATCAGTGGTATTATAATGCTAATAAATAGAAATTGTTATGGGGATAGTTAGTTATTTGAAGTGGTTTAAGAGTATATTTTAATTTTTAAAATTTTATATGGAGGGAGATAAATTTGAAGATTAAAGAATCAAAAACTAGAAGATACTTAATTAATATTTTATTAGTGACTATGACTATAATAGGTATAATTCTAATATTAAATGATCAAATTAAAGATTATTTTATAAAAAGAAACAGCAGAAAGTATTCTGTAGAAAATTTAGAAATAAATGATATTAAAAAAAATAAGGAAATGCCTGCTTCTTTTGACTTTGATAATGTAAAAGAAATTGATTCTAAATCAGTATTTATGGAGCAGTACAAAAATAAAGAGTTGCCAGCTATAGGGGGAATAGCAATTCCAAGTGAGGGTATAAACTTATCAATTTTTAAAGGGTTGTCTAATGAAGCCTTGATTTATGGTGCAGGCACTATGTCTAAGAATCAAGTTATGGGAAAAGGCAATTATTCATTAGCAAGTCATCATACAAAAAATCCAGAACTTTTATTTGCTCCATTAGAAAAGGTTAAAGTAGGTGAGAAAATTTATTTAACTGACTTAGAAAATATTTATGTTTATGATATTACATCCAATCAAAAAGTATCACCAGATTCAGTACATGTATTAGATGAAATTCCAGGTAAAAATATTGTTACTCTTGTAACCTGTGGAGAAAGTGAAGGTATTACTAGAATAGTGGTTCAAGGGGATCTAATATCAATTACTCCATTAAATAAATCTACACAGGATATGAAGAATGCATTTAATATTGATTCGAAAACATACTAATTTAATTCATTATAGGTTATTGAAAGAAAGTAGGTATTTAATTAAGTACCTACTTTTTTGTATTTATAATTAAATTTTGAGAATATTAATCCATAGATTATTTAAATTTAATAAATATTAGAATAATTTATATGTTAAATTATTAACAAAATCATTGATTTTTGGTAAAATTTTAATATAGGGTATATAAATTGATTATAAGTTAAGAGAATTTGATTACATCTTTACTAATTTATATGTTAGTAATAATATGTTTAGCTTTAAGCAAAAGAAGGGGAGAATTAATATGAGTAAATATATTTATGATGAGAATGTTTTCTTAAAGATAGATAATTTTGATAATATTTATTTTGAAGAGAAAGATTCTGTTTTAAATATAAGGTTGGTCAAAATAGAAGATGGGCTAGTAAAAGAGTTTTTTGAGGATGATTTAAAATTTGATTTATCTAAGTATAATAATACAAAGAAAGAATTAAATAAAAGTTTAGTTTATGAATTAAAAAATGAATTCCTAGATTTTATGGATAATGAAAAAGAAAAGATATTTGATGTAATTATAAATTTAAAAGAACTTAAGGAAGAACTGTGTAGTAAACAAATAAGTTTAGTATAGTTTTTAAGGGTATAAAAATAAGATTAAGATACTTATCTTAATCTTATTTTTGTTTAGATATTAATAATATCCTGAAATTAAAAGGTATACTTTAATCTATCTTTAGCTTAGTAATATAAAGATGATTTATTTTTAAATAATTTAATAAGCTTTAATCCTCCTATTAATAATAAGATAATAGAGATTATCATGAAAACTATATTTGTTATTATTGGTGAGAAACCTTTTAGTGAGGAAGTTATTAATGGAAGTATTAAAATACCAAATAAATTATAAGTTATATGAGATATTATTGATGCATATAAAGAATTTGTATAGTAAAAAAACGCACCTAAGAATAATCCTAATATAAATGCATAAACACCTTGAACTAAATTACCATGAGCTATAGCAAAAATTAATGCTTGTACTATTAAGGCTATTGGGAATTTATAATTATCTCTTAAAAAACCAAAAATAACTCCTCTAAAGAAAATTTCTTCAAATATTGGTATTAAAACTATAACTATTACAAGTGCCAGTATTGAATTATGAGTAGCATTCATAGCATTTCCTACAAGTGAGTAACTTTCAAATATACTAGGGAACAGACTGCCGAAAAATCCCATTAAGAATAATATAAGCATTGTTAATCCAATAGAAAAAATTACTATATAGATTAATGTGTTTCCTTTAACTTTATTAAATCTACAACTTTTAAATAGTTTTTCTTTTGCGCCTAAGTATATTAAAAATAATACAATAAGCATTATTAAATCGGAGATTAAGGATAAATGATACATAACAGGTGTGATAACTTCCATTATATTAAATGAATCTGGACCTACTTTATTTATGACAAAATAAACTAATACATAGGTACCTGAAACTAAATTTGATATAAAAAAATAAAGTAGGGGCAAGCCTATTACGAATCCTAATGTCTTAAAGACTTTTTTCATTTATTTTCCTCCTTTTAGTTTAAAATATTTTAATTATAAATATTAGTATCTTAAAGCAAAATATTTATAAAAAGTAAAAAATATGAAATAATTATTAATATTGTATCAGAAAAAACACACTATGTATACTTTGATACTGGAGTAAAGTATTTAAATATTTATGGCTTTATAAATATTTTTTTGGTATCTATTTAATAAGACTAAAAGTTAATTAATCATTTAATAATAGCAATAAAAAAGAATTCTTGTAATTTAATATGTATTTAAAAGGTAATAGATTTTACTCTATTAAGAAAGCTTAATTGTAATTTTATATATAACTAAATACTTATAATATTTATATAAAATAAGTATTTTTACTTATAAGAGAAAGGGTATATAATAAAATCATCAAGTGAGTAGGAAGTGGTGATTAGATAGATGAAAAAATATTTAGATAAGCTTCAAAACATGCCAATAGGAATTAGTGGAACTTGCTTGGCATTTATAACATTGAGTAATTCATGGAATTTAAAAGGAATAAATTATTTTAAACCAATAGCAATATTTTTAGCAGTTTGTATGCTATCTTTAATGATTTTAAGGCTTATAAGATTCCCAAAGGTTATGTATCAAGAGCTTAAAAACCCAGTAACAGGAACATTTTATCCTACAATGGGTATGGTTGTTTGGTTAGTATCAGGATTCTTTTATCCTTACTTTCCAGTAGTATGTAGTTGGCTTTGGATAGCAGCTGTAATATATCATTATGGAATAGTTATTTTCTATACAATAATCAGAATAAAAGAAAGAAAGTTTGAAAACATAATGCCAACTTGTTTCATAGTTTATACAGGTATGATAACAGGTAGTGTAGCAAGTAAAGGTATGGATGGGGTAATTCCTCAAATCCCTCAAATAGCACATTTTATGCTTATGTTTGGATTTATATTCTATACAATTCTTCTACCATTAGTTTTATATATAGTATTTAAAAGTGAAATATTAGATGATCACAAATTACCAACAGTAGGTATAATTTGTTCACCAGCTCCACTTGGAGTAGTTGGTATATTAACTATAGAACCAAACCCTAACCCATACATGTTAGCTTGGTTAATAATAACAGGATTAATATTACTTGTTGTTGTTTATGGATACATTTTAAAACTATTTAAAGAAGGTTTTAAACCATCATACGCAGCATTTACATTCCCATTAGCAATTGCTACTTTATCAGCATTTAAGTTATCAACTTATTTTACTGGTTTAGGATATGCTAAAATGGCTAACTTATTTAAATTCTTAGGTGATGTTGAAATATTTATAGCAACATATGTAATATTCTTTATGCTACTTAACTTCTTAAATATGTTCTTCAAAGCTATAAGTCCAAAACTTGGAGAATATGTAGAGGAAGAAGAAGAATTAATAGGTGGAACTCTTTATTCAAAATAATTGAATAGAGTTTACATATAAACTTAAGACTTGATTCGCAGTTGAATTTTAGTCGAAAATTTCTAGAATGGGGCTCAACTTCTAGAGATACAAACTCTTATATCTATTATTGTTATAAGATAAGCTTTTAGTTAAACAACATAATAAAAATCTCAATCACTTTACAGTATTTTATAATAAAGATTATGGGTAATTCTTTAATAGTAAGTCAAACTCCCACCGACTTTATAAAATGATAAAATAAACAAATTTAGCCTCTACTCATAATCTTTTTATAAGATGCTCCAAAAATAATGTGTCATGCTGTATTTTCTATTTTTTGGAAAATCTAAAAGATAAGTGGAATGATTTAATAGTCATTCCACTTATCTTTTTTATATAACTAAAAACTTATTATTTATATAATTTTTTAGTATTTTTATTTATATATTTAGGTATGTATAATAATTTCGTAATGCAACTAAAGAGAAAACTTTAGGAGCTTACTTAATATGAGAACAAGAAAGGTAACATATGAGGAATAAAATATTAAAAAAATCTAAGTCCATATTACCTGGACTTTTTATATGCTTAATAATAGGCATTATTGCTGAATTTTTAGGAAAAAGCTTTCCTACTATAGGAGCAGCTACCTTTGCAATATTTATGGGAATATTTTTAGGAAATACACTTTTTAAAAGTGATAAGTATGATGAAGGTACTAAATTTTCAGAAAAAGATCTTTTAAACTATTCAATTGTTTTAATGGGAGCATCTTTAAATATTATTGATATAATGGCTCTAGGATTTAATGGAGTTTTTTATATAGCTATTTTAATGACATTAACAATATGTACAACTTACTTTATAGGAAGAAAGTTAGGCTTTGGAGAAAAGTATTCATTACTCATGTCAGCAGGGAATGCTGTATGTGGTTCATCAGCAATAGGATCAGTATCTCCAGTAATAAAAGCTAAGGATTCAGATAAAGTAATTGCCATAACCATAGTAAATGTAACAGGTACAATATTAATGATACTTTTACCATTAATCACATCTATTTTATATAACAACGATGTTTTGCAGAGTTCTGCATTAATGGGAGGAATATTACAGTCTGTAGGACAAGTTATTGGTTCTGCTAAGTTTATTGGTGACCCAGTTGTAGAACTAGCTACAGTATTTAAGATTATAAGAATAATATTCTTAGTTGTGGTAGTTTTAGTTTTTGCTAAGATAGAGGTTAATGAAGAAAATAAAGAAGAAATAGCTCATCATCACAAACCAACACATAAGGTTCGTATTCCATGGTTTATAATAGGATTTTTTATTATATGTATTTTAAATTCTATTGGAATTATTCCAGGAATACTTGGAAGAACATTTAAGTGGATTAGTTCTAATTTTGAAATCATAGCTTTAGCTGGTATAGGAATGAGAGTAAAAATTGGAGATTTAGTAAAGGAAGGGCCAAAGGCTATGCTTTATGGAGGGCTTGTAGGAGTTTGTCAAATTATATTTGCCCTATCATTGATTAATATATTTATAAAATAAAAATCGTCAAAGAAGTTGGATAAAATATTTAAACAGTATTTTATTCAACTTTTTAATTTTTATATATTTTGATTATGATGTTTTATTAGTTAAATAGTTTTTTCTAAAATATATTGAAAGCTTATATGATAAATTAAAGCATCATTTTATATCTTAAAAATTCATATATCTTAAATGAAGAGTTTATTAGGAGGAATAAAATGATAGGAGAGGTATTAAGTTTTGCATATGATCAATGTGCTAAACTAGGTTATGCTATGGGATTTGGAGCAATGGAAGGATTAGTTATATATCTTGGACTTTTAGCCATAATTGTATTGAAGCTTTTTAATAGTAAAAGCAAAGCTAATTAGTAGGTTAAGAGAGAAGTTTATATGCTTATATCAAATCAATTAAATATATTTAAGAAATAGATTGTATTAGCAGAAATCTTGGGAGTGTTTGTTAGAACAAATAGCTTAAAAATATATAAAAAAATAAAGAATAAACTATATTAATAAGTATATTTGTGAATAAATTTGATTTGAGAAGTGTCAAATACTTTAGTAGTGTAAAACACTAGTTTTTTAGAGCTTATAACATTGATTTTTATAAGATAAAAATTTATAATTAATTGATTTCATTATAAAATAATAATTTTTTATTTTCGACAAAAAGAAAAAGGCTGTGAAGTTATCACAGCTTTTTTCTTTGTTTTAAATAATATTTTTAATCTATAGAAACTAAAGAGCTATCTTCATTTATTTCTTTATTAGAAGTCTTTTTATTTCCTAAAATATTTAAAATTGAAGAGCCAACTATTATTATATATCCTGTAAATGATAAGAAATCTGGAATTTCTTTAAAGAACATAAAGCCGTATATAGCTGCTATAATAAGCCCAATGTAATCATACATTGATATTTCAGATGCTGGAGCATTTTTGTAAGCTATGGTCAAGGCAACTTGTCCTAATGTAAAAGCTATTCCTGCACTAACAAGTAAAAGTATATTTTGTAGTGTTAAATTATCTGTATTCATAAACATTGAAGGTAACATAACAATAGTAGCTATACCAGTAAAGGACAAGATTATTGTCCAGAAGTCTTCTTTGTCACCAAGTACTCTTATCATTGTATATGCCATTCCTGCAAAGGCAGCAGAGGCTACGCCAATAAGAGATGGAATTATAGCAGTACTAAATTGAGGTTTTATTACAAATAAGCTTCCTGCAAAGGCTACTATTAAAAGAGTAAATTGTTTTTTAGTAATTTTTTCGCTAATTAATAAGTAAGAAAAAATTATTGTAAAGAAAGGTGCTAATTTAGTTAGTATTGTTGCATCAGATAAAAACATTTTATCTAAGGCGTAATAGTTTGTTAGTATTGATAGAGTACCTACAACCCCTCTAACTAGCAAATATTTTCTACTTTCTTTTTTTCCAAAAAAAGAGCCTTTTTTATAGGCTATTATAAAGCAAACTATTAAGGTTGCTACAACATTTGTCAAAAAAGTTTTTTGATATGAGTTAACTCCTACAGCTAGCTTACTAAGTAGATTCATAGTAGCAAAGGCTGCTGAGGCAAGTATCATAAAAATAATTCCTTTAAATTTTGAATTCATTTTTTTTCTCCTTAATTTATTTTTATATAGATCTTCAGATTATAGTTTATTCTAGTCAGTATTCATTTCATTGTTTATTAAAACACCCTTAATATTCTATATAAAAATTAAAAGTATTATTATAAATAAACAAAGACTATTATAGAGCTAAGAAAATAAGAGGTCAAATTTAATTGCAAAAATATTTATATAATAATTATGAATAATAGAAAGAATATAAATAAAAACTAGGACATAGAGAAGAAAGTAGAGTAAAATTATTTGTTAGAGGATAATAAATAATTTTGCAGAAATAAAATTATAAATTAAGTTTAAGAAGGTGATTTTTTTGAAAGCTGAAATAATGGCAATAGGAACAGAAATACTTTTAGGCGATATAGTAAATACCAATGCTCAATTTTTAGCTAGAGAGCTAGCTAACTTAGGAATTGGAGTTTATCATCAATCAGTAGTTGGAGATAATTCTGAAAGGATTTTAGAGGCTTTTGACAATGCTTTTAAAAATTGCGATACAATTATTACTACAGGTGGCTTAGGACCTACTAAGGATGATTTAAGCAAGGAACTTGCAGCAAAGTATTTCAATATGGAAATGTGCTTAAGAGAAGAGCTTCTTTGTGATTTGGAGGATTATTTTAAGAAGAATAACCTTGAAATGACAGAGAATAATAAAAAACAATGTTATTTTCCAAAGGAGGCCATAATACTTCCAAACCCTAATGGAACAGCTCCAGGAGCTATTTTAGAAGGAGAAAATAATAAGAGAATAATACTTCTACCAGGACCACCAAGGGAAATGGAGCCAATGGTTACAAACCATGTAGTACCATACTTAAGTAAATTTACTGATAGTGTTTTAGTATCTAAGATTTTAAGAGTTTTTGGTATTGGAGAAAGCAAGATGGAGGATTTAGTATGTGATCTTTTAGATAATGAAAATCCAACAGTTGCTCCTTATGCAAAAAATATAGATGTTATTTTAAGAATTACTGCTAAGGGAAAAGATAAGGAAGAGGCAGAAAAGCTTATTGCTCCTATGGAAAAAGAGATTAGAAAAAGACTTGGAGATAACATCTATGGTGAAGGGGAAGTAACTCTAGAAGAAGTAGTTGGAAAATTATTAGTTGATAAAAAAATGACAGTATCAACAGCTGAATCTTGTACTGGTGGCATGGTTGCAAGCACATTAATAAACTATCCAGGAATATCAGAAGTGTTTATGGAAGGCGCTGTAACTTATTCTAATGAAGCAAAAATGAAGAGACTTGGAGTAAAAAAAGAAACTTTAGAGGACTTTGGCGCAGTTAGTGAAGAGTGTGCTAGAGAGATGGCAAAGGGTATTGCTAAAAATGCAGGAACAAGAATAGGAATTTCTACAACAGGTATAGCAGGTCCTGGTGGTGGAACAGAAGAAAAGCCTGTAGGTCTTGTTTATGCTGGATTATGCATAGATGGAATTACAAAGGTTAAAAAATTTAATTTTAAAGCTGATAGACAAAAAGTTAGAACTAGAACCATGATGAATGTTTTAGATTGGTTAAGAAGAGAGCTTGAAAAAATTGATTAAAGAAAATTAAGTTTTAAAAACCTTAGTTTTATCTTATAAATATAAAGAGAATAAAAAATTACCCATTAAGTAAACTTAATGGGTAATTAATATGTGCTTAGAGTGTCTAATAATTTATTTTAAAAAGCTTAGCTTTTAAATATGTCTTACTTAAAAATTGAGAGAGTATATGAATACTCTCTACTAGAAAAACATGAAGAAAATTTATTACATTATAAGGGTTTTAAGGGGGAGACAGTTTCGTTAGTCCGTACTTTAACGAAACTGTCAGTATAAATAAAATGGGGGAGAGGCTATTATAAGATTGAAGCTTATTGCCTCAGTAAATATTATTAACAGTATTATTTTTTTTATACAGTTAAAACAAAATATTTTTTATATTTATTATTTATTTTTAAGAAAAAAGTTTAAGAAAAAAATTAAGTCTATTATACTTAAAGATGATAGATATAGTTTATTAAAATATTTATAGAATTTATGTGTTTTAAAATTAATATAATAAAAAGTAAGTAAAATAAAAAAGTAATTAATTAGTAATATAAGATAATTGATAAATATGTTATATTTTAAAATGATTAATTATGCTTTAAAATATTAAACTTGGATTTATGTAATTTTTAAATTAATTCTTTATAGAAGGGAGAAATAAGATGAAGCCTATATTTAAAGTAAGTTTATATTTTTTTATAGTATTAGTTTTATCTATAGTAGGGCCAATGTTTGTGACGCCAGTACTATATAAGATAGGATTAGTGCCGCCATTAGTTTTAATGGTAATACACATAATATTTTTCATAGTGCCAGCAATAATATATATAATTGTAACTAAGAGTAATTATAAAAAGGTTTTTAGCTTTAAAAAACCAAAGGGAAAAGATGTGTTCTTTTCTATATTAATAGCAGCTTTAGCGCTTCCAATAATGACATTCTTCTCATATACATCAAGTTTCTTTTATACAAATGATGTAGCCTTAGTTTTAGATCAAATGAGAGCATATCCATTATGGTTAATGATTTTAGTTGTAGGGGTAACACCTGCCATAACAGAAGAAATAACTATAAGAGGTATTGCCTTATCAGGATTTGAATTTAAAAGTAAAAATGTAGCTGCAATAATGACAGGAATAATGTTTGGTATTCTTCATTTAAATGCACATCAATTTTTATATGCTACAGCCATGGGAATAATTTTAGCTTATGTAGTAAGAGCTACAGGAAGTATATTTTTATCAATGTTAATCCATTTTCTAATTAATTCATGGAATTTAATTCAGCAAAGAATAGTTAGTCAAGGAATAACTACAGAGGATTTAGTACATTCTATGGACTCTATAAAAAATATTCCAATGGAATTAAAAATAGGAGTGTTCTTATATTATTTAATTGCTGCAATAGTAGCTGCATTTTTAATTAGTTACTTAATAAGAAAGATGGAAAAGAGAAACTTCGATATAACTTTAGATGAGTTAGATGTTGCAACAAGAGTTTCTTATAAAGAAGAGAGAGTAATAAATGCACCGTTTATAATAAGTGTAATAGTATTTATTGTATATACCTTCTTTATAATGAAGGGGTAATAAAAAGTCGTTGTAATATTATTTGAAAATGGGCTTATTTTTGCATGTATGAGTTTAAAAAAACAGCAAATAAGCTTTAAAAAAGGAACTGTTTGGGAGAACAGTTCCTTTTTCTATTAAATTGTGTGGTTAACTTAAGAGTGTATTAAGCTATTAGTATTATTGACTAATAATTAAAAAAATATACCAATTAATATATTTTAAATTTTTTGCCTAGAATAGTGTTTTTATATTCTAAGGTTGCATCTGTAAAGAAATGAGAAATTTTCTTGTCTGTAACTATTTTAATACCATTATCCATAACCACATCATCATTTTCACGCTGTTCATCCAGAACAACTTCAATATTTAAGCCTGCTCAGCCAGAGGAACAAGCTTTTATTCTAATGGCATCTTTATCACTATTATCAAGCATATCTTTAACTTTATCTAAAGTGTTTGGATGTATTTTAACCTTCATAATAAAAACCTCCTTATAAATTTTAGTGAATTTAATATATAAATTAACTTTATTTATTAAATTATATACTCTTATTAAAAAGGGAGCTATAGTATGTAATTTTAAGTGTGAATAAAAAAATAGTGTTATGATTTTTTTATATATTTGAATAATAATATATGAATTTAGAAACAATATGAATATTTATATGATAAAATAGTTTTATTAACAAAATGTTCAAAAAGTACTTGAAATTTTACCTGAAAGTGATATTATAAGTTATATAAGGAATAACAATTATTAATTAATATGGCTTAAAAATTATTTATTTGGAAAAATAATTTTAATTGTGTTTTTTCAAATAAGTGATTTGTAGGAGGTTTTTTATTATGAAAAGTTTAAAAGGTACTAAAACTGCTGAAAATCTAATGAAATCATTCGCTGGTGAATGCCAAGCAAGAACAAGATATACTTATTTTTCAAGTACAGCTAGAAAAGAAGGTTATGTTCAAATATCAAATATATTTTTAGAAACTGCTGAAAATGAAAAAGAACACGCTAAGAGATTTTATAAATTCTTAAAAGACGATCTTCAAGGAGAAGCTGTAGAAATAAATGCTGCTTACCCAGTAGAATTACCTACAGATACATTAACTAACTTAAAATTTGCTGCTGACGGAGAACATGATGAATTAAGTAATCTTTATCCATCATTTGCTGATGTAGCTGACGAAGAAGGATTCCCAGAAGTAGCTGCTGCTTTCAGAATGATAGCTAAAGCAGAAACTGCTCACTATAATAGATTTATGAAATTAGCTAAAAACATTGAAGAAGGAAAAGTATTCAAAAAAGATGAAGTAGTACTTTGGAAATGTGGAAACTGTGGATTTATTTGGGAAGGTGCAGAAGCTCCATTAAAATGCCCTGCATGCTTACATCCACAAGCTTACTTTGAAGTTTTCAAAGAAACTTATTAAAAAATAGATTTATTCATGCTTAACTCGTATAATTTTATCAATTGAATGTAAATATAATAAACTAAAACTTATTTCAGAGAGAAGAAATTCTCTCTGATTTTTTTTATAAATAAAGAGCGTATATCAAAATAACTTTTGATGTACGCTCTATAAATTTTAAGTGTTAATGTAGTGGATAGCTAAAAACCACCATTTTATTTTCATCATTTATTGGTCTCCAAAATTGAATTTCATCAATTAAAAGCTCTCTATCAAAATTATAATCTTGAAGTTTTGTATAAGCTGACTCAAACTCATCCTCTCCCCATACTCTCTGTGCAAAATATGGGTTAGCTAAGGATACATGAAGCTGCCATGTATCTGGGTTAGAAGTCAATTTAAATCCTTCTTTTGATAAATTCTCATAAAGTTCTCTAGAAAGTTTCTTTATTACTCCACTTTCTTCATCTACTTTTAAATTTACAGACCTATAAGGTTCTCCAAATTTAATCAGTCCATTTAAATGAACTTCAAATTTTTTATATGATTTTAAAGTGTTTTTTACTACTTCATTTAATTTATCCATATCAGGATCTTCAATTACAGCTAAGGTAATATGAAGCATAGGAAGGTTCTCATAAAGTTTATATTCATTTGAAATGGATTCTTGCAATGGCTTTATTATTGCATAGGAAACCTTATCAAATAGTGCCACTAAGTAATATAGCATAGATAAACCCCTTTCTTACTAGTTTGTACAATTTATACCAAGTATTTAATCTATTATATCATATAGAAACTTAGGAAGACTACAAATAGACCTTATTACAATAGGATATACACCCTTAAGAAATTGGTTGATTTTATTTAAATGGACTATTAAGAAAATAATTGATTTTATTTAAAAGTAATATTAAATTTTAAGAACAAATTTTAAAAAGATGTATATATTAGTTTATTGAGGGAATTTATGAGGAATCTAAAAAGCTTTTAGTAAACTGAAAGTAAAAAAGAGATAAATTTTATGGAGAGGAAGAAAAATATATTTGAAAAACTAAAGTTAGATAATATACTATATATAATGTATATTAGAGAGTTTAAAAAGAAGTTTATTTAATATATATTTTAGTTTGAAATTTTTGAAAGGTGGAATAGGGAAATGGTAGAAAGCAGAGTAAGTAGATTAAATAAGAAAAAATCATCTAAGATGTCAGTTCTATATAATATAGTTGGAATTTGCTTTTTAGCTTTAATTTTATTTGTTGGTAGCCAAATGTTTCTTTAAGAATTTACTACTTAGTTGGAGTTTGTTTACGTAGATAGAATTTCTGTATAAAGAAGTAAGAGCTTAATGATAGTTAAGTAAATGATTTTCTTTATATGGATAAAGTGAGTGTAAATAAAAATTCCAGCTTAAAATATTTAGTATTTTACATAATATGAGGTTTAGTTTAGAAAATAAATTTTTTTGTTAAGGGATAGTATTTTGAGTTCATATATTTTATGAGATTATTTTTATAGAGATTTTTAGATAAGGAGATAGAAGTTAAATGAGTATTTTAATAGTTAAAAATATGAATCATGGCTTTGGAGATAGAGCTATATTTGAAGATGTGTCTTTCAGACTTTTAAAGGGGGAGCACGTTGGACTTATAGGAGCAAATGGAGAAGGTAAATCAACTTTCATGAACATAATTACAGGTAAACTTATGCCAGATGAGGGAGATGTTCAATGGAGTAATAAAGTTAGAGTTGGTTACATGGATCAGCATGCTCAGCTTGAGAAAGGCAAAACTATAAGAGAAGTTTTAAGAGAAGCATTCCAATATCTTTTTGATATGGAAGTTGAAATGAATGGTCTTTATGAGAGAATGGGTGAAATGTCAGAGGATGAGATGACTAAAGCCTTAGAAAGAACAGCTACAATTCAAGATATGTTAGATCATAATGGATTTTATATGATAGATGCAAAGGTTGAAGAGGTTGCAGCTGGATTAGGTCTTAGAGATGTAGGATTAGATAAGGATGTTACTGATTTAAGTGGAGGACAAAGAACTAAGGTTTTATTAGCTAAGCTTTTATTAGAAACACCAGATATATTACTTCTAGATGAGCCTACAAACTATCTTGATGAGGAACATATAGCTTGGCTTAAAAACTATTTAATAGGATATGAGAATGCATTTATCTTAATATCACATGATATTCCATTCTTAAATAGTGTAGTAAATGTAATATACCATGTTGAAAATAGAGCATTAACTAGATACACTGGGGATTATAATAATTTTATGAGAGTATATGAAGCTAACAAGAAGCAATTAGAGGCTGCTTATGAAAGACAACAGGCTGAAATAGCTAAACTTGAAGACTTCGTTGCTAGAAATAAGGCTAGGGTTGCTACAACAGGTATGGCAAGAGCTAGACAAAAGAAATTAGATAAAATGGATAGAATTGAGCTTGCTGCTGAGAAACCAAAACCAGAATTTAACTTTAAGCAAGGAAGAACTTCAGGTAAATTAATCTTTGAAGCAAGGAATTTAGTTATAGGATATGATGAGCCATTAAGTAAACCACTTAACATAAGAATGGAAAGAGGACAAAAAATAGCCTTAGTTGGAGCTAACGGACTTGGAAAATCAACACTTCTAAAAAGCTTAATGGGATTAATAAAACCAATAAGTGGAGAGGTTGAAACAGGAGATTACCAAAGCATAGGATACTTCGAGCAAGAAATAAAAGAAGCAAACTATAATTCATGTATAGAAGAAGTATGGCAAGAGTTCCCTGGATACACTCAATACGAAGTAAGAAGTGCCCTAGCTAAATGTGGATTAACAACTAAGCATATAGAAAGCTCAGTAGCAGTATTAAGTGGGGGAGAACAAGCTAAGGTAAGACTTTGTAAGCTAATAAACAAAGAAACAAACATACTTATCCTAGACGAGCCAACAAACCACTTAGACGTTGAAGCTAAAGATGAATTAAAGAGAGCATTAAAAGAATATAAAGGAAGCATACTTTTAGTTTGCCATGAACCTGAATTCTATAGAGATGTAGTAACAGATGTGTGGAATTGCGAAGAATGGACTACTAAGATTGTATAATAAATGATTAAATAAATGAAAGCTATGGTTTAAAAACCATAGCTTTTAATTTTATCATCAAGTAGTTTATTTCTGTTAGTTTTATAGATTTTTAGAATAATGAAAAGTGAACCGTACCATAAATAGGTGCGGTTTCTGATTATTTAAATAAATATAGTAGACTTAAATTTACTATCTATTTAATAGAAATTTTTTGATTTAAAATGTATAATATTTCTATAGTAGTAATAAGGAGTAAAGTATGAAGAATGTTATTATAAAAAATTTTTTAAAACAATTTAAAGAAAAATTTGAGATAGAAGAGAATGATGAAGCGCTAGTATTTGAACAATTTATAAATTACTGTATATTAAATAATCATATTATAGATTCAGAAAAGAATTTTAATGAAATGGATACTGGGACTGCAAAAGCTATAGATGGTGTAGCTATATTAATAAATAATAAAATGATATTAAATGAGGAAGATTTAATGCAGTTAATAGCTAATAAAACTGTATTATCAGTAGATTTTATATTTGTACAAACTAAGTCAGCAGATCATTTTGATGATAAAGAAGTTAATTACTTTTTTAAATACATAAAAAAATTCATAGAGGAAGAAGAGTGTTCTATTAAAGAGTTAGAAAAATTTTGGGAAATCAAAAACATAATATATGAAAATTCTCACTTATTTAGAAAAGGAAATCCGAATTGTATTATGTATTATGCAAATTGTTCAAGTACAACTGAGTTAAGTTCAGATTTAAAAGAAACTATTGAAGAAGGAAAACGAGCAATAGAAAATACAAGTTTAATTTCAGAAAAATTAGAATTTATTCCTTTAGGGATTAAAGAAATTCAAAAGTTGTATAGGAAAATAGATGCAGATTTAGAGGCACAGTTTAATTTCCATAAACACGTTACTTTTTCATATGATGATGATAAAATAACATCAGCATATTTTGGAATAGTGGATATACGAGAGTATGTAAAGTTATTACTAGACTCAGAAACAAAAGGAATAAAAAATGTTTTTGAGGATAATATAAGGGATTATTTAGGGGTAGAAAATAATGATGTTAACAGAAATATGAAAGAAAGACTACTAGGAGAAGAATCACAACTTTTTGGTATTTTAAATAATGGTGTTACAATTGTTGCAGATGAAATTAAACCTGTTGGAGAGAAATTTAATCTTATCAATTATCAAGTCGTTAATGGATGTCAAACTAGTAACGTAATTTTTGAAAATATTGGAGATTTAGAGGATAAAAATATAGCTATTCCATTAAAAATAATAGCTACGAAAGATGAAGCTACAAAAAATGAAATAATTAAATCTACTAATAGTCAGACTGGATTAAAGCCAGAACAATTAGATGCACTTAATAGTTTTCATAGAATGCTAGAAGATTTTTATTATTCAAAAAATAATTTGATAAAAGGAAATAAAAATAAGATAAAGTTATATTATGAAAGAAGATTGAATCAATATAGAAATGAAGATATTCCTCAGACAAAAATTATAAATATATCTAAACAAATCAAGTCGGTTGCATCTATGTTTTTAGATAATCCACATGGTGTATCAGGTCATTATGGTACAGTTATTAAAAAAGTTAAAGATAATATTTTTAAAGAGAATGATAAGCCGGAGGTATATTATGTAAGTGCCTTATTGTTATATTATGTAGAGTCATTCTTTAGAAAAAATAGAGAATATAAATCGATGTCTCGAATGAAATGGCATATTTTAATGACAATAAAACATATGCATGAAAAAAAAGATTTTTCGGATAAATTAAATAGTAAAGAAGTTGTTAAGCTTTGTAAATCTATTGAAAAAGAATTAAGTAATGAAGAGTCAGCTAATATGTTAATAATGAATGCTATAAATATAATAAATGATATGATTAAGGAAAAAGACTTAGATATAAATGATAGGAAAATTTTTGAAAGAAAAGAAACCACAGAATACTTAAAGGAGTTTCTCTTTAAGATAGAAAGTTTTCAATTAAGAATTAGTCTTTAAAAAAGTAATTTAGATGTAAATGTATTGGAGATAAAAAATCTACATATTGGAATATTATAAAATTAGTTGTTAGATATTATAATATTAAACGGTAAGATAAAGAAATAAGTTATGTGAACACAAAAAGATAATCTAAAAATATTAATTTAAATAATTTTATATGAGGAGATAAAACTTATGTAATATGTATTTAATGTTATAGAAAAGAATGAAGATATTTATAAGTTTGGAGCGAAAATTATACTAAATGACGAAATAATATTTCAAAATATATTGACAGTTAAATATGATAAAAATGAAGAAATGGTTTATTTGAACTTAATGAAAATTAATGGGTTAATAAGGGATAAGTCTATTAGAGCTTATTTTATTAATAATCTAAAAAGCTTTATTAAAAGTTATTAATAATAAATAAATTAATTTGAAGATTAAGAGAAAATAATAGTTATTTGAGTGTCATATATAGTCTAGATAGAAATAATAATTCTAAATTATTTGAAATATTTTAGTAGTAAAGAAAAACCTCACTTAATATTGATATGAAGAACCATACCATAAATAAGTATGGTTTTTACTAAAATTGGATAATGAAAAAGTAGTTATAAGTAATTAAGCTGTTGTAAAATAACAACTTGATATATTTATTTAAAATGGAATAATACGTAATAATAAAAATATTAACTAATAAATAAATGTATTATATATGAATTAATAATTTTTCTGATAATATATAGATAAATGGGAATTTGATGAAATAATGGAGAGTACATAAATGGTTTTATTAGTCGTTGATACACAAAAATTATTAGTAAATAGTAAATTATATAATTTTGAAAATTTTATTACAAATATTAGGGAATTAATTAATACATCAAGAAAAAATAACATTGAAGTATTATATGTAATACATGATGATGGAGTAGAAAGTGATTTAACAAAAGGAAAAGATGGATTTGAAGTTTACGAAGAATTTAAGCCTATGGAACAAGAAAAAGTGTTTGTAAAAAATGTAAATAGTTCATTTAGAGGAACTGGTTTGTTAGAATATTTAAGAGAAAAGGGTGAAAAAGATATAATTGTTGTTGGACTTCAAACTGATAAATGTATTGATGCTACCATAAAGTGTGGTTTTGAACATGGATTTAATATGATTGTACCAAGCTATGCTAACTCAACTGTTGATAATGAGTTCTTTAGTGGAGAGCAAAGTTATAAGTATTATAATGAATTTATGTGGAATGATAGATATGCTAAATGTATTTCTATTAATACGGTATTTAATATGTTGGAACGCTAAATAGAGTATATTTAATGAATAATTTTAATCTATTACAAAATAAATCTAAAATATAAATATATATTATAGTTAAGAATAATATATTTAATAAGATATTACTTACAATAAACTTCTATGTGTAATTAGATTACATATAGAAGTTTTTATATTTTAGGGAGGATTAATGATGTAGTAAAAGAAGGACAAGTACCTATTAAGGGTATTCCTTCTTCTTTTATGTTGAGAAATGTTGGGTTAAAGGTATTAAATTTATATATTGTGTTATAGAGGAATAGTAGCAATGAAAAGATTATAATATTTAGGTTCGTATATTGGGTATATAGTATAATTTTATTATACATATGTAATATGTAAATTTTAATTTGTATAGAGAATAGTTAAGAAATTAATTATTTGAGAAGGAGTAAAAGATGGATTATAAATATTATGAACGCAAAATTAATGATGTAATATTGAAATGTCCTATCGAGGCTGGGGTTGAGATACTTGTTTATAATGTGATTGATAGTACCATAAAATCAGACAAGCTGTCACTTGTAGATATTAACCGTCTTCGTAAAGATAGAGATGAAAGATTAACAACGGATGCAGGTATTCCAGATATGGCAGTTTTATCTGAAGATTTTAAGTATCGTATGGATATTGGAAAAGTATATGGTTTTATAGAAGTAAAAGCAACAAATAAGTCTCTTTCTGAAACAATTCAAGTAGAAGAACAGAAAAAAGGGATTTCACATTATTTGTACACAAATGGATTAGTTTGGAAGTATTTTAAAGATGGAAATTATAAATGGGAAGTAATATTGGCATATTCAGAAAGTAAAGAATGCAGAACAGCTCACTCACAAGCTATATCTATAAATAAGAATAGATTTAATACACTTATAGATAAACTAGAAGATATTAATTGGGTATAATAAATAGATTTAAGGTTTTATCAAATTTAACTAATAGTTGAATTTGATAAAACCTTATTTAATACCAATACAGAGACCGTACCATAAATAACTGAGATTTTTGCTAAAATTATAAATAAAAATATGGTTATAAGATATTAAGATTAGTACTTAATTTTTATTTTCTAGCGATTTTTCAGTAGTGGTTATAGCTGACAAAGAAGTTTCTAGGTTAGTACTAATCTTTAAATTACATATTAAGTGGGTAAAATATTTAAATTTTGCTTATATTTTATAATATAAAAGAGCTATTATTTTAATATTTTATCCTTTAGTGACGGAGTTGTGACGTATTTTTGACGGAGTTGAAACCTGAGTTTTTCTAGTGATATCAATGGTTTTGACGGAAGTGACGGACTTTTTCCTTTTCTGTAGTATACAGAAAAAAATAAAAAAATATATAGATAAAAAAATATATAGTATACATGTATACATAGAAATAGAAAAAAGTCCGTCAAAGTCCGTCATAGGTCCTTCTAAGTAAGTTATATCAAGGGTTTAAGGCATGTGACGGATTTATAAAAGTCTGGTACAAGTCTGTCACAATACTTTTAGAGATTAAATTTACATGGGCTAAGCAGTAAAAAAGATTCTATTTATGATAGAATTTTCTTATTAAGAAGAGAATCCTATGAATAATGTAAAATTTATTTTTGGAGATAATTTTGTTATTCTTTATTAGGATAAGTTAGAAATATCATAGGAGAGTAAGGGGATTGGTGGAATGAAAAATAATGATTCAAAGATAAGTAAATACATAAGTTTAATACTAAGACATAAGCCAGAAGAAATAGGATTAAAACTAGATGAGCATGGATATTTAGGTGTATTAGATTTGATAGAGGGGCTAAATAAGTCCTATGAAGGATTTAGCATGGATGATTTAGAAAGAATAGTTAGAGAAGATTCAAAGGGTAGATATTCTTTCAATGAGGATAAGAGCAAAATAAGAGCTAATCAAGGTCATTCAATTAAAGTAGATCTAGGCTTAGAGCCTATTAAGCCACCAAAGGTTCTATATCATGGTACTGGAAGAAAATATTTAGAGTCAATTTTGAAAAATGGACTTATAAAGAAGGAAAGAAATTATGTTCATTTATCAAAGGATATAGAAACTGCAAGTATTGTTGGAAAAAGACATGGTGATTTAGTTATTTTAGAAGTAGATTCAGAGAGTATGTTTAATGATGGAATTAAGTTTTATTTATCTAAAAATAATGTATGGCTTTGTAATTATGTTCCAAAAAAATATATTAAGGAATTAAATTTAGAGGAAGTTTTTTAAGGATATTTTAAATTTAAAATATAAAATTAGCGTTAAAACCTTGATAAAACCCTATATTAAAAGTATAAAAAAATCAAAATTTATTTATTAAATTAATAAAATATATATGCAAAATATATTGTTTTAAAAATAAAAACTTAATATAATTAACAAATAATATTTGCTGTAAAAAATGTTTTTTGACAGTTTTTTTAAAATACTGTAACATACAAATACAAATTGAAAATTAAGTGTTAAAAAGTAATGAATTTTAAGAAATAATTAGTAAATATTAAAATGTTATAGAAACGTTGATGTATATTCTGTATTTGGGCATCTGGAATATGCTGAGTTAGTGATGCAACCGACTATATTTATAAAAAGTTATAAATATAGTCGGTTTTTTATTTTCCATTTTTTAAGAGAGGAGGGCTTATTTTATGAAGAATAGTAAAAATTTCAATATATTTACCTTATGGTCAGTTGTTATTTCTATGATAGTAATTATGATCTTCCCTGGAAGCATTGTTTTAGGAGAAGAATCAAAATCAGTTCAAAATGATGGGGCTGTTGAAATTACAAGCACTACTTTTGAGAGTAATACTGTGGCTAAAGACATAAGCAATAATTTAAGAATTGACTATAAGATTTTGAATAAAGATAAGCTTAAAGATGGTGATAAAATTGTTATCAGTTTGCCAGATATATTTAAAGACATAGAGCCTAAATGTCCTGATCAGCATTTTAAGGATTTTGATGTTAAGGATGGAGTGGTAACTTTAACCTTTAATGAAAATGTAGAAAAAGCTGTAACAGGATATATGATTATAAGATTTGTGGGAAATAGCAATATTAGAAAGGGAGTAAGTTACCCAATTAGTATTGATTTAAATGGAAAGCCAAGCACTGTTTATATAACAGGAGAAGAATATTCCCATCCTAGTTCTGGTGGACAATACCCTCTTATGTATAAGACTGCTGATTTACCAACAGCTGCTACAGATAAGGAGCAAGGAAGAGAGTATTATGGAGAGATAGTAGACAGGAATAAACCTATAAAATATTTTGTGGAAATAAATTTAGGTGATGGAGTAAATCCAAATACAAGAAGTTATTTAAGTAATGCTGATTTTTTTGATAATATTCCAAAGGGCATGGCTTTAGATGTAAATAGTATATGCATAAAAAGAATGGGTTACTATGATGAAAGAAGTAGTGATGTTACCAAGGACTTTTGGGAGAGTAATAGAATAAAGGCTGATACCAAACATTTAGAAATAAATTTTGGTGACATAAGATATGAGAGATATACAGTTATTTATGAAACTCGTATTACTTCTACTGAAAGTGGATATTTAAATGATGCTAAATTATATTATGATGATGATAAAGAGTTGCCTTCAAAGCATTATTCAAAGTTATCAAAGGATGCAGGAGCATTAAATGTTTATAAATATGTTGATAAGACAAAAGTTAAAAATAATCCTAATGACCAAAAAATTAAATATGATATTAAGTTTGATTCCTATGGATACTTTTTTAAGGATACTTTAAATATTATTGATAAATTAGATCCTAGACTAAGTGATATTAAGATTACGGCTACAGATCAATTTATAACTGATTTTGATGAAAACACAAAGGAATTAGTTATTAAAAATAGTAATGGAGATATAGATGCTAAAAAGCCAGCATATATCACCATAGAAGCAAGTATGAAAAATGTAGGGCCAGGGGAAGTAGTAAAAAATATTGCATATGTAAATGGAAATCCAACTAATGAGGTTTCAACTAGAAAGAATCCTATAGTGGAATTTATTCTATCTGCTGAGTATGATGATCCAAGCTTACTTGAAGGAGCAGTTTTTAAGTTAACAACTAAAGAAGGGGAAACTGTTAGGGATATTTACAATGAAGAAATAAAAACGTTTACATTTGAAAATGGAGAGCCTGTAAGCTTTGAATTACCTGATGGAGTGTACAATTTAGAACAAATAAAAGCGCCAGAGGGATATGAGCTAAACAAAACTCCTATTCAGTTTATTGTAAATGAGGATAGTAAGGTGGTTAAGGTGCCATGGGAAGGAAATCCTATAAAGACTACTGTAAACTTAGCAATACATAAAATAAATGAAAAGGGAGTGCCTATTTTAGGTGCTAACTTTAAACTATTTAAAGAGGAAAATCCAAAAAAACCAATAAAATTTGCTTATAATAAAAATTTAAAAGTTTATGAATTAGATCCAATGGGGGGCGGAAAGTTAATACCATCAAAAGATGGTGCCTCTTTTAAAATCAACAATTTGCCTTATGGAAAATACATATTAAAAGAGGTTAAGGCTCCTAAGGGATATAAATTAAGTGATGATATTTATATAACTCTAGATTTTGAAGAAAGTTTTTATAGAGTTGGAAAAGAAGGTAAAAAAATAATTTTAAATAAAAATACAGAAACAAATACATATGATATTTCAGTTGAAAATGTTCCAAGAATAATACTACCTGAAACAGGGGGCAGTGGAACTTCTAAGTTTTCATTCATTGGAATTACACTTTTAGCAGCTGTATTAAGCCTAGTTAGTACTACAGAATTTGTTTTAAAAGAAAGGGAGAATTAATAAATGAAAAATAATATATTAAAAAAGTTTAGTTTTATAATGGTGTTTATATTTGTTTTTATTACAACATCAATACCTGTATTTGCGGCTACGCCATCAATTTCTAAAGATGCTCCTATTAAGGGAAGTATCACAATATCAAAAAAAGGTGCTACCTTTACTGCATATAAGTTATTAGATGCAACTAAAAGTGGGGATGCATATGAATACTCAGTAAATAGTGATTTAAAAGACTTCTTTAATAATTCTAATTATGGTTCTTATAGCCAAGAATCAATTCAAAAATTAAATGGAGAAGAAGTAAAAGAGTTTGCTGTTAACTTACATAAATATATTCTTGATAACAAAAAGAGTGGACAAGAACTTACAGATGGACAAAAAAATACTGTTGACTTAGGTTATTACCTAGTTACAGAAACTTCAAGTGATTCAGAGGGGGCAGCAGTTGCTTCAACACCTATAATAGTTTCAGTTCCTCAAGTTTCAGGAGATTCATGGAATTATGATGTAACTATTAATCCAAAGGATAACACTCCTATATTAGAAAAAAACATAGTTAAAGAGAATCAAAGAGTTAAAACTTCATCTGAGAATATTGGAGATGTTGTTAAATACGAAGTAAAAGCTTCTATACCAGTTTATCAAAAGAATGCACAGAATATAATGTACAAATTTACTGACACTATGAGCAAGGGATTAACATATGATGAGAAAACTGGCTTTAAGGTGACTTCAGGAGATAAAGTTTTTGCTAAGGATACAGATTATACTGTAGATGTAAAAAAACAAGAAGATGGATCAACAGTTATTACAATAAACTTTGTATATGAGAATATAAAAGCTTATGCAGAGACTGGAATAACTTTAAATTACCAAGCTACATTAAATAAGGATGCAGTTATTAGTAATAAAGAAAACTTAGGAAATACTAACAACATACAATTAGACTATACAAATAACCCACATGTTAAGGATAGTTATAAAAAATTAACTGATAAGGTTACTACTTATACTTTTGGATTTGGAATTACAAAGGTTGATTCAGAGCTTAATTCTAAGCTTTTACAAGGTGCTGAGTTTTCAGTAAAAGATGCAGGTGGAAAGACTGTAGCTAAATATACATATGATGAAAAAGGACAAGTGGTTTCTTTAAGTGGAAATGGGGTAACTAACTCAAAGGGAATTACAACATTTGTAGGCTTAAAAGAAGGAAAGTACCTTATTACAGAGGAAGTAGCTCCATCTGGATATAGCTTATTAAAAAATCCAGTAGAAGTGACAATTACAGCTAATAAAGATGAGTCTGGAAATTACACAGGAGCTGCAACTATAGAAATTTCTAATGGAAATAAAGCAGGACAAATAATAAATGATATTTCAGAGAATGATGGAAATATATTATTTAATGTTCAAATAGAAAACCACGCTGGATTTTCTCTTCCATCAACAGGGGGATTAGGAAATACAGGATTTATAAAAATAGCTATTATCTTATTAAGTATAGTTTGTGTTTTAGCTATCTTAGGACTTGGCTACACTAAATTTGAAAATAGCAGAAAAACTAAGAACTAAACTTAAAAATTAAATACAGAGTATATAAATAAAAACTTCTTTTTAATTTAAATTATAAAAAGAAGTTTTTTTATGACATGAGGATTTTCGTCTTTTAGGTTAATTAAACTTTAGGAGGTGAGTTGGTGCATATCAAAATAACCTATAATTAATGAACTTTGATATAGCACTAGATTTTTTGAAAAGGCTAAAAAGAATATATTTTTCTATTTTAATTTTGATTACACTTATTGCTCTAGGATTTTTGTTATACCCTAGTTTTTCTAATTACATAAATAATAAATTTGCAGTTTCTACAATTTCTGATTATACAGAGAAGATAAATAATGTTAAGGATGAAGAAGTTGATGATTTAATAAAAAATATTAATAAGTATAATTATGATTTATTTAATGGAACTGCTGAGAATGAATTGCCAGATTGCTTAAATATTCATGAAGGGGATGTCTTAGGGTACATAGAAATTCCTAGTATAAATATTAAATTACCTATATACTATGGAACTTCAGTTGATATTTTAAAAAAAGGCGTTGGAGTTTTAGAGGGGACATCACTTCCTGTAGGAGGGGAAAATACTCATTCAGTTTTATCAGCTCATACTGGATTAGCCAATCAAAAGCTCTTTACTGATATAGACAAGCTAAAAGATGGAGATGTTTTTTATTTACACATTTTAAAAAAGGATCTTGCTTATAAAGTGAATCAAATAAAAGTTATTCACCCAGATGAAATTGATGAACTAAAAATATCAGATGACAAGGACTATGTAACTTTACTAACTTGTTATCCTTATGGAATTAATACTGAACGTTTATTAGTAAGGGGAGAGAGAACTGATTTAAGTCCAAGTAATGTAGAGCAGGTTCAAAAGGAAATAAGCACTTTTAATCATTCAAATGAAAATTTAATACTAATAGTTATAATATTAATTTCAGTACTAATAATTATTTTCTTATTGTTTTTAATTATGAAATTTAAAGGGAAAAATAAGAGTAGATAACTATGCACTTAAGAACACAATTATTCCTTTAAGAGTATAATATATAAAAAATTAAATTGGAGAATATTATGATATCTAGAGAAAAATATGTTACCTCATCATTAGAATTACATCTTTTTTTTATGAGGGTTATGAAAGAACATGCCATATTTTTAGAGGCAGGACTAGGACCTAAAAATTCAAAACTCGCTAAGGAACTTGATAAGTGCAAGGGAAATCTTGAAAAACTTTTATTTGATGTAGTTAAACTAAGTAAGGGAAGGGTTAGACAATCCATAGTAGATTCAGGAGAAGTCTTTACAGATTATACTTTAGAGACAGAAAAGAAAACAGAGCATTATACAGGAATTAATATTAATTCTAAAATAACAACAATGGAAAAAGATTTAATGTGTGCTCCTAAAAAGGGTATTGATTCTAAAGTGGCAAGCTGTGTAAAAGATATTAACAATAAGGCTATTAAATTAATAGATGAATTAATAGATCTTAAGATGAAAATTTTAGATGATGTATTATGTTGCAAGATTTTCACAAGTAATTATCCATCACTTGTTGAACATACCATAGAAGAAGCTAAATTATATCGTTCATATATAGATGATATTGAGTGCAATAGAGATATAGATGAGGTGAATATTAGCAAGACAGAAGCTTTTTGGAATGAAATTATGATGGAACATTCACTGTTTATAAGAGGGTTACTAGATCCAAGTGAATATGAATTAATAAATACTGCTCATGAGTTTGCCTTTGAGTTTAATGAATTAATTCAACAACTAAATAATGTTACCAATGTGACAATAGATAATGTTACTCATGAAACCTTAAAGGAAACAACTAGGTTAAGAGATTTTAAGGAAGAGGGTACAAAGGGAATAATGAACTGCAATATAAAATCCTTAATTTTACCACTTCTTTCTGATCATGTTTTAAGGGAGGCAAATCATTATATAAGAATATTAAGATGCTATGAAAAGTAGATTTGATTTTTTATAGTAAAATTTTATGATTTAAAGAATTTAAAGTTTTTTATATATTTAAATAAAATTATTAGAAGATGTATCAAAAGTTAAAATAAAACTTACAGTAATATTGAGCTATAGGGTTCTATAAATATTTTTGTAGGTTTTATTAAAAGATATTTTGATATATCTTCTTTTTTTTATGATAATTTACTATTAAATAAGAATGTAATGTAAATTTAAGATTATTATAATATATAAGTTTAAGATTATGGGTTATAATGTATGTAAAAAATTGCAAGTGATTTACATAAAAAAGAGTTAATATGGTTAAATTTAGATTATATATAATTTTAATTAATATTAACTTTAGACAGTAATTTTATTTTAAATAGTTCTTTGTTTTAGAAAATAATAGATAGAATAAATACTTATTTAAAATAGAATTAAAAATTAGTTAAGGAGGAAAATTTAAGATTTAAGTTTATTTATGAAGAAGAAGAGTTTAATAATTTTAAGTATAATAGTTTTAATATTTGTATGTATAACTCTTTATTTAACTAGAGAGCATATAATGGTTTTTTATAAATTAATTACTAATGGTGAAGTTGTAAAGAGTTATCTTGAAAGGTTTGGTCCTTGGGCAGCAGTAATATTTTTTGTATTTCAAATATTACAGGTTGTTATATTCTTTATTCCAGGAGAGGTTATACAAGCTGCTGGGGGATATATATTTGGTGCCTTAGGAGGGACTTTACTTTCATTTTTCGGCATAGCAGTTGGATCTGCAATATTATTTTACATATGTCAAAAGTTCGGAAAGAAGCTAGTACAAAGATTTGTACCTAAGGATATGTATGATAAATTAGAAAAGATTTTAAATAGCCCTAAGTTTAAGCTTATATTGGTAATACTATTCTTTTTACCAGGGGCACCTAAGGATTCACTTATTATGGTTTGTGCCTTAAGTAACATAACAATAGGACACTTTATAATATTCTCTATGATAGGAAGAATACCAGCCTTAGTTGCATCCTCTTTTATGGGAGCAAACTTAGCAGAGGGTAATATTGTAGGAGTAATAATTATTGGTGTAATAGCCTTAATAGCTTGTGCTTTAGGGGTTATATTCAGAAAAGATGTCTTTAAGTACATGGAAAAACTTTAATATTTTATTTAAATGGAGATTTATAAAAATTCATATATAAAATTTATAATTTTGTATAAGAGTTTTTAAATAACTCCATTTTTTTTATTTAGAACTAGAATTTTATGATAATATGTTCAATGGAAAGGCTTCAGAGGTCTTTAATATAAGTGCTGAGTAGAAGTTATTTTAAGAAAAAGTCTATTTAAGGTTTTATAGTTAATTTAGAATATAAGCAAGGTAAGGGGGAGGTATTATGAGATATTCTGTAGAAGGTGTTTGCCAGAAGTTTAAAAGTGGAGAGGAACTAGAGTTTTTATTTTTCTGGGGACATACAAAAAATAAAAATGAAAAAATAACTAAGGCTTGTTTTAGCCAATGGTATCTTTCTGATTTTACAGTTAATGGAGTTTTATATAACTGTGCAGAGAAGTATATGATGGCTGAAAAGGCAAGGTTATTTAAGGATTATGAAACCTTAGAAGAAATATTATCTGTTGAAAATCAAAAAGAAATAAAAGACTTAGGAAGAAAGATTAAAAACTTCAATGAAGAGCTTTGGAATAGAGAAAAATATGAAATTGTTAAGAGTGGAAATTTAGCTAAGTTTTCTCAAGATGAAAATCTTAAGGAGTTTTTATTAAGCACAGGAGATAAAATAATAGTTGAAGCAAGTCCATATGACTCTATTTGGGGAATAGGAATGGGTGCAAAGGATGAGAATATAGAAGACCCTACAGCTTGGAAGGGAGAAAATCTCTTAGGTTTTGCTCTTATGGAAGTAAGAGACTTGCTAAATACAATGTAAAAATCTTTAAAGAAAAAATTTTAATATGTTTCTTTTATTAAAATTTAGATAGTGTATTTTAAAATTATGAAAATATATTAATTTTAAAAAGGGCATGTATCAAAACAATTTTCAATAGAAATTACAAATTCTTATAGAGGTTTAAGGACTCTCTAAATATTTTTGTGATTTTTCTTATTGTTTTTATATAGCCCTTTTTCTTTTATGCTTCAAATTTAGTTTTTTCTATTTCATTTAGTATTTTAACTATATTACCTAAGTCATATTGTACTGCTAAATTTGAAAATATATAAATATTATTATAGTTTTTTGGTATGTAATTAGGATCGAAGTTTGTAATTACAAGATCATAATTTTCTTTTTTATATTCATCATAAACTTCCACGATAACATCAAATTTTCTTCTTAAAAATTTTCTTAAATAGTCAATAGTGGTGTTAAGAATCAAACTATCTATTCTAGATAAAATACCTATAGTAAGGGAATGTTTGGACACTCCATTAAGATAATTTAAGGTTAATATTATGCAAAGTTTAAAGTAATCTGGGTCAAAGGAGTATTTTACCTTATATAAAGAGTTAATTTTTAATAATAAGTCATTAACAAATTTTTCTCTAGAATCACTTGTGAATTCATTTAAATAATAATTTGTAACAATTTTATTGTTTGAATAAAAAATTCCCTTAAAGAAGTAACTTTTAAAGCATAAACTTAGTAAATGCAATTTCACTTCATTATTGAAGTTATTAGGGTGAGTGGTATATAAGTTACTCATTTCCTCAGTCATTAAAGAGAAAATCTTAAAGGGAGTACTTTCATTAACTGTAGAAAATTCTTTAATAACTTCATATGGGATTATATTAAAACTTAAAATAAAGCAAAGAGTAGAGTATGCTAAGTATGTACTAGAGGACTTACTTAAGGAATCTTTTTCAAAGAAATTTTTAAGCTCTATAAAAATTTCAGTGTTTTCTAATATGCTTAAATTCTTTTTGGTGAATTCATCCTTAAAGAAATCTTCAACAAAAAATTTTTTTCTTATCATTAAGATTTTTAACCAAGTATATAAGGGATACTTTTCACTAATTTTTAAGGTGATATTAAAAGTTTTTTCAATTACTTCAGTTATGTTGTGATTAGCTGATACTACAGAAGATATATCTATTCTGTTATTCCAAAATAATAAATAATAAAAATAAGATATTTGAAGTTGAGAACCTGTAAGTTCATAGTTCTTAATAGATATATCAAACTCTTTAAGGAGTGAATTACATTCTAATATTTTTCTGTTTAAAGTTGCTAAACTTATATTAAAGTAATTACAAATTTGTATTCCAGTAAATTTCTTGGTGTGCTTAATAAAGAAAAATTTTAAAAGTTTATATTTAAGAGAACTTTCTATGTAGTAAGTTGTTAAAGAATGAAGACTTACTCCAGTTTCATACTTTAAAAAAATAAAGTCCTTTGAAGAGGATATTTTTACTTTTGATTTATAATATTTATTTAATAAGTATTCAATTTTCTTTAAGTGAGTTTTTAAAGTTGGCAATGATATATTTAAATCGGAGCATAAATCATTTTTATTAATCTTCCCGTTATTTACATATACTTTTTTAAAAATGTTATATTGAATTTTTTCAGATGTTTCTAATAAATCTTCTTTAAACATGTTTAAACCTTTCCATTTAGAATTTGCTTAATATATTACTTACAAATTTTTATAAATAGATAAAATATTTTTTATTAAAATATGTAAATGTTACATCTAAAATATAACTTAAAAAAATTAGCATTTCAACTAAAATCAAGAAAGTTTTATCTCTTAAGGGTTTTTATGAGTTATAAAATTAGTTGAAAATATATAAAATTATTTTAAGATTAACTCTCAATTTTTCAGAAAGTAAAAAAAAGTTGAGATTAATATATTAGAAAAATGAAGTATTATTAATACATAATTAGTTTCATTAAATATATGCGTAAGGGAATACTGGGTAAGATTTAAAATTAGCTTAATATGAAGTGCTTAGAAAGTATTTTAAATCAGGTATTAATTACAAATTAAAACTGAAAAAAACTGGTTTTTATTTATGTAAAAATCAGTTTTTTTTGTTTTTTATTAAAAAATGTTTGATTTTTTTGAAAATTAGTATAAAATATAAAATAACTTTAATAATTTATACATAAACTTTTAAAGAATATTTATAAATTAATATTGTTATATATGAAAAGCAAATAATTAGGGTAAGTTTAAAAATTTAATAGGTAATAATAAATTTTATTATAAATCAATCAGTAAACGTTTAAAGGAAAAGTTTTTTTAAAAACTAAGGAGGAAAATTTATGCAAGTTTTAATTGGGGCAGGACTTTTATTAATAGTTTTAGGATTGTTTACCTTATTTAGTTATAAGGCACCACATGGAATGAAGGCTATGGGAGCATTGGCAGGGGCAGCTTGTGCAAGCTTTTTAGTTGAGGCATTTCACTCATCATTCTTTGGAAATGTTCTAAATATAGAGTTTTTAAAGAAGGTTGGAGATGCTAATGGAAGCTTAGGAGGAGTTGCAGCAGCAATTCTTGTACCTTTAGCTTTAGGAGTTTCACCAGTTTATTCAGTTTTAATAGGACTATCATGTTCAGGATTAGGAATATTACCAGGATTTATAGCAGGTTATTTAATGTCATTTGTGGTTAAATTCTTAGAAGAAAAATTACCAAGTGGTTTAGATTTAATTGTAATAATAGTTGTGGCTACGCCTCTTACAAGAATAATAGGTGATTTTACAGCACCAGTAGTTGATTCTACTTTATTAAAAATAGGACAGGTTTTAATAGCTTCAGCAAACTCTAATCCAATAACAATGGGAATAATACTTGGAGGAATTATAACTGTAGTTGCTACGGCACCTTTAAGTTCAATGGCTTTAACAGCTATGCTTGGACTAACAGGAGCACCAATGGCAATAGGAGCATTATCAGTTTTTGGTTCATCTTTCTTAAATTTTGTTTTATTCCAAAAAATGAAGTTTGGAAGCAAAAAAGATACAATATCAGTTGCCATAGAGCCATTAACGCAGGCGGATATAATAACAGCTAACCCTATTCCTATTTATGTAACTAATTTTATTGGTGGCGCTTTATGTGGGATTATAATAGTTTTAATGGGACTTACTAATATGTCTCCAGGGACAGCTACCCCTATTGCTGGTTTTGCTGTAATGTTTGCATATAACCCAGCATTTAAGGTATTAATGGCTTCTCTAGCTTGTGTAGTTGTAAGTGCAGGTAGTGGATACCTAGGGTATTTATTATTTAAAAACTACAAAATACATACAGTAGATGAGATACGTGGAAATGATTTAGAGGTAGAATAATTAAAAATATAATATTAGGGATGTATCAAAATAACTTTATATATTTTGGTGCACCCCTTTTTTAATTTAAAATTTATAAACTTAGTAAAAAAATAAAATTTAAAATCTTTCTTATTAATAAAAATAACAAAAAAATTTGAAGTTTTTTTTAATTAATAGAAAAAATTTTAGTGGATTCAAATTCCATAAATGGAACTCATGTTATAATTGGAATCCCAGTTATTCACGATTAAAGCCCAGTTCTGCACAAAGTATTGAATGAGCTTATTTCCTCTGATATATTAAGGGTACTTATTACAAATGAATATTAAGTGAATATTTTCTGAACTTGATTTTAACTTTAGAGAGAGTTTAGGGAAAAGAAAAAATTAGAGTTTATTTAAGCTATGTTTACTCAAAAAATAATGTTCTTAAGATAATCTTAACTCTTAAGATTTACTAAAAAGTTAAATGAAAATGTTTACTTGGAGTTCAAAATAATAAGTCTTTTAAACCCTATTAAGTTTTTAAAACTTAAAAGCAGTATAAAGTTTTTAGGATTTATGAGCTTAATAAATTAGGGGAAAAATAAAAAAAAAGGGGGATTTATATTATGATAAGATTTAAGAAAACAAAATTAATAGCAAGTATTGCAATGGCTTTATGTCTGTTTTCTCAACCAGTAATTAGTTTCTCAAAGGATATAACAGATAAAAATCAAAGTATTGATTCTGGAATATCAAGCTTAAGTTACAATAGAAATGAAGTTTTAGCTAGTAATGGAGATAAAATTGAAAGTTTTGTTCCAAAGGAAGGTAAAAAGACTGGTAATAAATTTATAGTTGTAGAACGTCAAAAAAGATCCCTTACAACATCACCAGTAGATATATCAATAATTGATTCTGTAAATGACCGTACATATCCAGGAGCATTACAACTTGCAGATAAAGCATTTGTGGAAAATAGACCTACAATCTTAATGGTAAAAAGAAAGCCTATTAACATTAATATAGATTTACCAGGATTAAAGGGTGAAAATAGCATAAAGGTTGATGATCCAACCTATGGAAAAGTTTCTGGAGCAATTGATGAATTAGTATCTAAGTGGAATGACAAGTATTCATCTACACATACTTTACCAGCAAGAACTCAATATTCAGAATCTATGGTTTATAGTAAATCACAAATATCAAGTGCCCTTAATGTTAATGCTAAAGTCCTTGAAAACTCACTTGGAGTAGACTTTAATGCAGTAGCAAACAATGAGAAAAAAGTTATGATTTTAGCATATAAACAAATATTCTATACAGTAAGTGCAGACTTACCTAAGAATCCATCAGATCTTTTTGATGACAGTGTTACATTTAATGATTTAAAACAAAAGGGAGTAAGTAATGAAGCACCTCCACTTATGGTTTCAAATGTAGCTTATGGAAGAACAATATATGTTAAGTTAGAAACTACTTCTAGTAGTAAAGATGTACAAGCTGCTTTCAAAGCTCTTATAAAGAACACTGATATAAAAAATAGTCAACAATATAAAGATATTTATGAAAATAGTTCCTTCACAGCAGTAGTTTTAGGAGGAGATGCACAAGAACATAACAAAGTTGTAACTAAGGACTTTGATGAAATAAGAAAAGTAATTAAAGACAATGCAACTTTTAGCACAAAAAACCCAGCATATCCAATATCTTATACTAGTGTTTTCTTAAAAGATAACTCAGTTGCTGCTGTTCACAATAAAACAGATTATATAGAAACAACTTCTACAGAATATTCTAAGGGAAAAATAAACTTAGATCATAGTGGAGCCTATGTTGCACAGTTTGAAGTAGCCTGGGATGAAGTTTCATATGATAAAGAAGGAAATGAAGTTTTAACTCATAAAACATGGGATGGAAATTATCAAGATAAAACAGCTCACTATTCAACAGTAATACCTCTTGAAGCCAATGCAAGAAATATAAGAATAAAGGCAAGAGAGTGTACAGGTCTTGCTTGGGAATGGTGGAGAGATGTTATAAGTGAATATGATGTTCCATTAACAAATAATATAAATGTTTCAATATGGGGAACTACTTTATACCCTGGATCTAGTATTACTTACAATTAAACTAAAGTAAAAAACTGATTTTAGCTAGGCTAAAATCAGTTTTTTATTTCATATTTTAGAGTTATAATAAAGTAAATATTAGATTTGTTTTGGACATCACTATACAATAAATTTGGTTTACATGTATTAGATTCATATGAATTAAAAAAGTGTTTATGAAGCCGAGTTTAATAAAATTTTTATTGGAGGAATTAAAATGAAATTAGCTGAGGCATTGATTTTAAGAGCAGATTTACAAAAAGAATTAATGAGTTTAAAAAATAGAATAAATCAAAACTTACTAGTTCAAGAAGGTGAGAAACCCTCTGAGAACCCATATACACTATATGATGAGATACTGTTAAAAGTAAGTGAATTAGAGGGGTTAATTCTAAAGATTAATAAAACTAATAGTAATTACATAACTAGTAATAATGAAAGTATTTCTGATTTGATTGTAAAAAGAGATATGCTTGGAAAGAAGATAAGCATATTAAAAGAAATAGCTGAAGAAGCTACAGTAAAAGTAAATAGATACTCTCAAACTGAAATAAAAATATTTTCTGCAATGAAGGTAGATCAATTACAGAGAGAGATAAATAAATATTCTAAGGAATATAGAGAACTAGACACTAAGTTACAAGGTTTAAACTGGACAATAGATTTAATGGAATAAAAGTATCTAAATTATAAAGTTAATTATTCCTAGTTTAAACTAGATAATAGATTAATTAAATAGATGTTTAAATGTTGGTAGCTTTTATTAAGGAGGTCATAAATCCTAACCTGGGGAAAAAGGTGATTATACATGTATCTAGGAGCAGATACTTATTTTATAATTTATGCTCAAACAAGTTACATGGGTACTATTTAAGAATTACAATTTACAACCATATGACTATTAATAATAAGCGAGGATGGGGTAAGGGGATACAATTTAAAGAAGATAGAGTTATGATTCATTAAGGAAATTATAGCTCTATTTTTTTATTTTAAATTACAAAGTTATTTTAATTAAAGTAAATAAAAGCTAATTAAAGTTAATACATATCTTTTTATATAATTCTATTCTAAAAATTTAATTTTAACTTATTTTAGCTTACTAATAATTTCTAAAATTAAATGTAGAAAAATACTTTTTAAAGAATTTTCTTCTTTAGTTATAGCAAATACTTAATAAGTAAAAATTTTAGTAATCGTTTAATGGGCTATACTTCTACATAAACTCTTCAAAAACAATTAATTATAAAGTTTCTTCAAAATTATTTTCCAATAAAATCAAAAAAATATAAATTATAATAAATTATTAAGGATAATAATAAATAAAAAACTAAATTTCAATATAATTCACAGAAAATCAAGTTTAACCCCTAATAAATAATAAAGAGTAAATTTTAACTAAAAAACTTAAAGAAATAAAAGAGGTTTTTCATCTAATTATTAATAAGTTAATTTATTTAGAAAATAATGATAAAATATTAAAAAATAACAATGTTTTTATGCAATATATCAATAAAGAGAGCTTTTTATAAATATTATGCATAATACTTAATGTTAAAAATATTTTAACTAAGGATGATTTAGTAAAATAATTTAGTAAAATTATAGTTTTTTTACTAAATATTCAAATTTTGTACATTAACATTTCCACAAAAAATGATATTATAATGTCAGAAAACGTTTCCTAAGGAAACTTTATACTTAAAATATGAAATATGAGGGGGATTTTTAAGATGAGTGAGAGAAAAAGGTCGCTTAGTTCAGGGGCTTTAATGCTTATGACATTTACGGCGGTATTTTCATTCGGAAACATAATTGATAGTAGTGTAAATATTGGACTAGCTACAATACCATCATACATATTTGGTACAGTATTTTACTTTTTACCATTTGCTTTGATGATTGGTGAGTTTGCTTCAGCTAGTTCAGATTCTGAATCAGGTATAAATAGTTGGATAAAGAAATCTTTAGGGGCAAGATGGGCTTTCTTAGGATCATGGTCTTATTTCTTTGTTAACTTGTTCTTCTTTACTTCACTATTACCTAAAATATTAATTTATGCATCTTATACCTTTGTTGGTAGAAACGTATTTGATGGAAAAACAGTATTAATTTCTGTTATATCAATAGTATTATTCTGGGCAGTAACTATAATTTCTACTAAGGGTGTATCTTGGATTTCAAAAATAACAAGTATATCTGGTGTAGCTAGAATAATTTTAGGTTTAGGATTCATAGTATTATCTTTCGGAGTTATTTTATTCTTAGGAAAAGCTCCAGCTCAAGAATTCACAGCAGAAACTATTATGCCTAAGTTTAACTGGTCATATTTCATGGTTTTAGCTTGGATTTTACAAGCAGTAGGTGGTGCTGAAAGTATAGGTGTATATATTAAAGACGTAAAGGGTGGAAATAAAACATTCATAAGAACAATGGTAATTTCAACTGCTATAGTTGGTGGTTTATATGCACTTGGAGCTGTTTCAGTAGGTTTAGTTGTACCTTCAGAAGTATTACAAGGTAATTTCTCAAATGGTTTATTTGATGCCTTTGCAATATTAGGTGCAAACTATGGAGTAGGTAACATAATAACTAACATAGTTGGATTCATAATGATGCTTGCTTCTTTAGGTTCATTAGTTTTATGGACTGCAGCACCTGTTAAAGTATTATTCTCTGAAATTCCTGAAGGAATCTTTGGTAAATGGATTGCTAAAACAGATAAAAAAGGAACTCCTGTAAATGCTTTATATGTACAAGCTGTAATAGTAACAGTATTACTATTAGTACCAGCTTTAGGAATAGGTTCAGTTGATAGCTTACTTGAAATGTTAATAAACATGACTGCTTCAACTTCATTAATTCCAGTATTATTCTTCTTAGTTGGATACATTGTATTAAGAGCTAAGAAAGACGATATGGAAAGATCATTTAAAGTTGGATCTAAAAAC
Source organism: Clostridium perfringens (assembly GCF_016027375.1). Classification (NCBI taxonomy): domain Bacteria; kingdom Bacillati; phylum Bacillota; class Clostridia; order Eubacteriales; family Clostridiaceae; genus Clostridium; species Clostridium perfringens. The sequence goes on along the minus strand of NZ_CP065681.1, from coordinate 106,134 downwards.
TTTGGAATAGCAATTGGAGTATTATTACTTGCTTTATTCGTATTCGTATTTGTAATATCTTCAATTCCAGCTCCTCAAGACTTTGCAGCTTACTTTAATGGAACATTAGCAGAAGGAGCAACAAATCCTGTATTCGTACTTTTATACAATGTATTAGGATTAATATTCTTCTTAGGTTTTGCTGAAATCTGCTGGAGAAAATATGAAAAGAAAGTTGGAAAAGCTGTAGCTAATGAATGGGATCAAGAAGAGATTTCAGAAATAGCTTAATTAAAGTAATGACAAAATTATAAAAGACATCAATTAAGGAATAAGCTATAAAAATATAGCTTATTCCTATAACTATAAATTTATTTAGAAATACACAATTTACTTTATAGATTAATAAGAGAAAAAATGATTAACTTGGTAAGATGGAGGGATTATTTTGAAAAATTATGGACCAATAAGTTCTAAAGTAACAAAAATGCTTCATGGAGCAGATTACAACCCAGAGCAATGGATTGATATGCCTAACATATGGGGAGAAGATGTTAGATTAATGAAGCTTTCTCATACAAATGTTGTAGCTGTAGGCATATTCTCATGGACAATGTTAGAGCCAGAGGAAGGTAAGTTTAACTTTGAATGGTTAGATGAAATCATGGATTTAATGCACAAGAATGGAAACTATGTAATACTTGCTACACCAAGTGGAGCTAAACCAATATGGATGGCTCATAAGTATCCAGAAACTTTAAGAGTTGCTCCAAACAGAGTAAGAAACTTATATGGAGAGCGTCATAACCATTGCTATACATCTCCTATATATAGAGAAAAAATTGCTATAATAGACAGATTATTAGCTGAAAGATATAAAGATCACCCAGCTTTAATCTTATGGCATATTTCAAATGAGTTTGAAGGTCAATGTTACTGTCCTTTATGTGAAGAAGCTTTTAGAGATTTCTTAAGAGAGAAATATGATAATGATATAAATAAATTAAATAAAGCTTGGTGGACTAAGTTCTGGAGCCATACATATGCTTCCTTTGATGAAATAGAAGCACCAGCTCCTCATGGAGAACCAGCTCTTCATGGATTAAACTTAGATTGGATGAGATTTGTTACTCACCAAACTTTAGATTACTACAAGCATGAAAGAAGCATATTAAAGGAAATCACACCAGATATCCCTGTAACTACTAACTTCCATGATTATATTTCATTATTCAGAGGAATAGATTACTGGAAATTTGCTCCTTACTTAGATGTTGTATCATGGGATAACTATCCTTACTGGCATGGTGAAAGAACAGATGACCATGAAGGTAGTAGAATTGGATTTGTTCATGACTTAAATAGAGCTATTTTAAATGGTAAGCCATTTATGATGATGGAAAGTTCACCAAGTTCAACAAACTGGCAACCAGTTGCAAAACTTAGACGTCCAGGAATGCACGTTTTATCTTCTCTTCAAGCTGTAGCACATGGTTCAGATACAGTTCAATATTTCCAATGGAGAAAGAGTAGAGGATCATCAGAAAAGTTCCATGGAGCTGTTGTTGATCACTGTGGACATGAAAATACAAGAGTATTTAGAGATGTAACTAAGGTTGGAGAAATTCTATCAAAACTTGATGACGTAATAGGAACTTCTGTAGAGCCACAAGTAGCTGTTATTTACGATTGGGAAAATTATTGGGCAATAAATGATGCTCAAGGTCCTAGAATAGAGCAAAAGGATTACTTTGAAACTTGTCAAAAGCACTATAAAGCTTTCTGGGATATGTCAATTCCAACAGATGTTATAAACATGGATTGTGATTTCTCAAAATATAAGGTGGTTGTAGCACCAATGCTTTATATGGTAAGACCAGGTGTTGGAGAAAGATTAGAGGAATTCGTAAATAATGGAGGAACTTTAGTAACAACTTACTGGAGTGGTATTGTTGATGAGAATGATCTTTGCTTCTTAGGAGGATTCCCTGGCCCATTAAAGAAAGTTACAGGAATCTGGGCTGAAGAGCTAGATGCACTTTATGATGAAGATGTAAACTATGTTTCTATTGAAGAGGGAAATAGCTTAGGAATGAAAGGTGAATATGAAGCTAGAATATTCTGTGACTTAATTCACTCAGAAGGAGCTGAAGTTCTTGCAACATACAAAACAGATTTCTACAAAGGAATGCCAGCTTTAACTTGTAACAACTTTGGAGAGGGACAAGCTTACTATATAGCATTTAGAAATAATGATGAGTTCTTATCAGATTTCTACTCAAGCTTAGCTAAGAAGTTAACTTTAAAGAGAGCTATAGAAATTGACTTACCAAAGGGAATTAATGCTCAAGTTCGTATGGATGAAAAGAATGAGTTTGTATTCTTTATGAACTTCTCATCAGAGGAAAAAACAATAGACATTAAAGATCTTGATTTAACAGATATGGTAACTGGTGAAAAGGTAACTAAGGAAATGGAAATAGAACCTTATGGAGTTAGAATAGTTAGAAGAAAATAAAATAGATATTAACGTATAAATAAGATTTATAGTTAGTTTAATAGATTAATAAGAAAAAAGTAATGCTGAATACTTTTAGTCAAAATTGAATTTTTTATATGAGACAGGTAAGTGAAAACTTACCTGTCTTTATTTTATCAATAGTTTTTTTAAGAAGAGATTAAACTAAAAAATTATAACTTTTATTATTTATTAAGATAAGAATTTATAGAAAAAGTAAGAAGAATTTGAAATATTTATATTAAATTTAAGGGTGAATTTAGTATAAAAAGGGCTTAATATTAAAATTTTTTAAAAATATTATTCATCAAATATACATCATATATTCAATAAAAATTGATTATTAGTATTAATTGCAATATATGGGTTTTACAAAATTTGCTTGATTAACCGGTTTATTAAATAGTATTTTTTCTGAATAAAAATAAAAAGTTATATACAATAATTCCCATTTTATGGTTTGTAATCGTTTTGTTGAGGGTGTATAACATAGGTGTGGGACGGACAAGGACCTACAAAGTTATAAAAGTTAAAAGGAGGAAGGGTATATTATGAGAGATGACAGAGCATTAAATGTTACTTCTGAAATAGGAAGATTAAAAACAGTTCTATTACATAGACCTGGAGAAGAAATTGAAAACTTAACACCAGATCTATTAGATAGACTACTATTTGATGACATTCCATACTTAAAAGTTGCAAGAGAAGAACATGACGCTTTTGCACAAACTTTAAGAGAAGCAGGAGTAGAAGTGCTTTATTTAGAAGTTCTTGCTGCTGAGGCAATAGAAACTAGTGATGAGGTTAAACAACAATTTATAAGTGAATTTATTGATGAGGCTGGAGTTGAAAGTGAAAGATTAAAAGAAGCATTAATAGAATACTTCAACTCATTTAGTAATAATAAAGCAATGGTTGATAAGATGATGGCTGGGGTAAGAAAGGAAGAACTTAAGGATTACCACAGAGAATCATTATATGACCAAGTAAATAATGTATATCCATTTGTATGTGATCCAATGCCAAATCTTTATTTTACAAGAGATCCATTTGCAACAATTGGACATGGTATTACATTAAACCACATGAGAACAGATACAAGAAATAGAGAAACAATATTTGCTAAATACATATTTAGACATCATCCAAGATTTGAAGGAAAGGATATTCCATTCTGGTTTAATAGAAATGATAAAACTTCTCTTGAAGGTGGAGATGAATTAATACTTTCAAAAGAAATTTTAGCAGTTGGTATATCACAAAGAACTGATTCAGCATCAGTTGAAAAATTAGCTAAAAAGTTACTTTACTATCCAGATACAAGTTTTAAAACTGTATTAGCATTTAAAATACCAGTATCAAGAGCATTTATGCATTTAGATACAGTATTTACTCAAGTAGATTATGATAAATTTACAGTTCACCCTGGTATAGTAGGACCTTTAGAAGTTTATGCATTAACTAAAGATCCAGAAAATGATGGACAACTACTTGTAACAGAAGAAGTTGATACTTTAGAAAATATATTAAAGAAATATCTAGATAGAGATATTAAATTAATAAAATGTGGTGGCGGAGATGAAATAATAGCTGCTAGAGAACAATGGAATGATGGTTCAAATACACTTGCTATTGCTCCTGGAGAAGTTGTAGTTTACTCAAGAAACTATGTAACTAATGAAATATTAGAAAAAGAAGGAATAAAATTACACGTTATACCTTCATCTGAATTATCAAGAGGTAGAGGGGGCCCTAGATGTATGTCAATGCCTCTAATAAGAGAAGATTTATAAAATAACATTTAACTAGTAATTTACTATTAGAAATTTAAAAAAAGTTAATATTCTCATACCTACAAAAGAATGTATATAAGAATATTTAATATTAGGAGGAATTCAAAATGGCAGTTAACTTAAAAGGAAGAAGCTTTTTAACATTAAAAGACTTTACACCAGCAGAAATAAGATATTTATTAGATCTTTCTCATGATTTAAAGGCTAAAAAGAGAGCTGGAATATTAGGAGATAGCTTAAAAGGTAAAAATGTAGTTTTACTATTTGAAAAAACTTCAACTAGAACAAGATGTGCTTTTGAATGTGGAGCTGCTGAAGAAGGTGCTCATGTAACATTCTTAACTAACTCACAAATGGGTAAAAAAGAATCAATAGAAGATACTGCTAAGGTTCTTGGAAGAATGTATGATGGTATTGAATTTAGAGGATTCAAACAATCAACTGTTGAAGAATTAGCTAAACATGCAGGTGTTCCAGTATGGAATGGATTAACTGACGCTGACCATCCAACTCAAATATTAGCAGACTTCTTAACAATAGAAGAACATGCACATAAACCATTAAGTGAAATCAAATTAGTATTTACTGGTGATACAAGAAATAACATGAGTTATGCATTAATGTATGGTGCAGCTAAAATGGGAATGCACTTTGTAGCTCTTGGACCAGATAGCTTAAAACCAGATGAAGATATTCTTAAAGAAATGCAAGAATACTCAAAAGAAACTGGTGCAACTATAGAATTTAGTTCAAATGTTGATGAAGCAGTTAAGGGTGCAGATGTTATCTACACTGATATCTGGGTATCAATGGGTGAAGATGAAAGCTTATATCCAGAAAGAGTTAAATTATTAACTCCATACAAAGTTACTAGAGAAATGATGAATAAAACAGGAAATAAGAATACTTTATTCATGCACTGCCTACCATCATTCCATGATGAAGATACAGAAGTATGTAAAGATATGATGGATAGATTAGGTCTTGATATAAGAGAAGTTGAAGATGAAGTATTTAGAAGTAAAAATTCAGTTGTATTTGATGAAGCTGAAAACAGAATGCATACAATCAAAGCAGTAATGGTAGCAACTGCTGGAAGATAATAAATTTTCTTAAGGGGCCGTATTTATAATATCATCTAAGGAATAATTAGCATTTAAATTATTTAATTTTAATAACTGAATTTTCCTTTCATTGTATTATAAATGCTGCCCTGTTTTTAATAATATGAAAGTGGGTGAAGTTATATGGCAGAGCAACATAATGAACCAAAAAAATTAGGATTTGCTCAATTAGCAGCCTTAATAGTTGGTTCTATGATTGGTGGCGGAGCTTTCAACCTTCCATCAGATATGGCAAGGGGAGCTGGTACTGGAGCAGTTATAATAGGATGGATTATAACAGGTATTGGTATGATAGCTTTAGCATTTGTTTATCAATCTTTAGCTAACAGAAAGCCTGAATTAACAGGTGGTGTTTATAGCTATGCGAAAGCAGGATTTGGAGAATACATAGGATTTAATTCAGCTTGGGGATATTGGTTAAGTGCATGGATAGGAAATGTATCTTATTCAGTACTTCTATTTGGAGCAGTAGGTTATTTCCTACCTATGTTTGGTGCAGGAAATAACGTAGCATCTATTATTGGTGCATCAGTATTACTTTGGGCATTTACATTACTAATATTAAATGGGGTAAGTGGAGCAGCACTTATAAATCTTATAACTACTATAGCTAAGTTGGTTCCAATATTCTTATTTATAGTTATCTCATTATTTATGTTTAATTTTGATAAATTTACTTTCCAATTTTGGGGTACAAGTGATTTAGGCGGAATTGTAACACAGGTAAAGAGTACTATGCTAGTAACATTATGGTGCTTCATAGGAATTGAGGGAGCTGTAGTTGTTTCAGGAAGAGCTAAGAAACAAAGCGATGTAGGTAAGGCAACAGTACTTGGTCTTATAGGAACATTAATAATATATATGTTAATAACATTAATGGCACTTGGAGTTATGGACAGAGTTAAACTTTCAGGTCTTGAAAACCCATCAATGGCATATGTTCTTGAATTTGCAGTTGGTAAATGGGGAGCAGTTCTTATAAATTTAGGATTGATAATTTCATTATTTGGATCACTTCTTGGATGGGCATTACTTGCAGCAGAAATTCCTTATGTAGCAGCGAAGGATGGGGTATTACCTAAAGTCTTTGCTAAATTAAATAAAAAGGGAACACCAAGTGGTTCATTAATAATAACTAATTTATTAGTACAAGCATTTTTAATATTAACTTTAGTAGCAAGCAGTACTTATCAAGCTCTATATTCAGTAGCTAGTACAGCTATATTAGTACCATATCTTTTAAGTGCTATGTATGGATTTAAGTTAGCACTAACAGGTGAAACTTATGATAAAGATCCTACAGGAAGAACTAGAGATAAAATTTTTGGTGGAATAGCAACCGTTTACGCTATATGGCTATGCTATGCAGCAGGACTTAAATATTTATTATTATGTTTCATATTATATGCAGTAGGAATTATATTCTTCTACATTGGTAAGAAACAGAATAATAAAGATGCAGAAGTATTTGTAGGAAAAGAAAAAATACTAGCAATAATTGTTTTAGTTATAGCAATTATAGCAATAGTAATGTTATTTAACGGAACAATAACTATTTAGATTAAAAATAAAATGGAAACTTAGAGATTAAAGTTAGAAAGATGAAGGAGGAAAAGACTTATGAAAATTGTTTTAGCATTAGGCGGAAACGCATTACAAAAGGATTCAAAGGATAAAAGTGCAGAAGGTCAATTAGAAACATGTAGACAAACAGCTGTTTCAGTAGCTGATTTAATAGAAGATGGACATGAGGTATCAATAGTTCATGGAAATGGTCCTCAAGTTGGACAAATATTAGCTAGTATTGAATTAGCTCATCAAGTTGATAATGGAAATCCATTATTCCCATTTGATGTAGTTGGTGCTTTTTCAGAAGGTTATATCGGTTATCACCTTCAAAACACAATTAGAGAGGAACTATTAAAAAGAGGAATTGAAAAATCAGTAGATACAATTACAACTCAAGTAATCGTTGACAAAAATGATCCTGGTTTTAAAAATCCAACTAAACCAATAGGTTCTTTCTATACAAAAGAGGAAGCAGAAAAGTTAGAAAAAGATAAAGGATATACTATGAAAGAAGATGCTGGTAGAGGATACAGAAGAGTTGTAGCTTCACCAAAGCCAGTAGATATAGTAGAAAAAGAAGCTATAAAAACTATGGTAGATAGTGGCTTTATTGTAATCGCTTGCGGAGGCGGTGGAATCCCTGTAGTAGAAGATGGGGATAGATTAGAAGGAGTTCCAGCAGTTATAGATAAGGACTTTGCTGCTGAAAAATTAGCTGAAATATTAGATGCAGATGCATTATTAATCTTAACAGCAGTTGATAGAGTTTGTGTAAACTTCAACAAGCCAGATCAAAAGGCTTTAAAAGAAATTAATTTAGAAGAAGTAGATAAATATATAGAAGAAGGTCAATTTGCACCAGGAAGTATGCTTCCAAAGGTTGAAGCTTGTAAGAAGTTTGTACTAAGCGGAGACAAAAAGGTAGCTATAATTGCATCTTTAACTAATGCTAAAGCTGCTTTAAGAGGAGAATCAGGAACAAAAATAGTTAAATAAAATTGCCCATATATATTAATTTCATTGTTTATATAGCATACATACAGGGTTAAAGGGAGCAAAGGAGATATTATGAGTAATTTAGAGAAATCTTTAAGACATGAAGTAATATTAGATATAATAGAGAGCAAATGTATCTGTAAACAAGAAGAATTAATAATTGAGTTAAAAGAATGCGGAATAAATGTAACTCAAGCCACTTTGTCAAGAGATCTTCATGAGATGAATATAATTAGAAAAAGTTTTGAAAATCATGAGCATAGATATATAGTTACAAAGGAAGACAAGTTTATAAAAAAGTTTAAAAATATATTTAAGAGTTCTGTAAGAAGCATATCTATGCAAGAATATTTTATATCAGTTAATACTTTAGATGGTATGGCTAGTTTGATTGGAGAATTTATAGACAGGCTTGGTGATGGAAGAATAGCTGGAACAGTAGCTAAAAAAAATCATATTCTAGTTTTATGTAGAAGTGTTAATGCTACTCAGCAAATATTCAAGGAACTAGACTCCCTAAGAGTTTAATTAAAGCAATTAACTCTACAAAGAGTTAAAAATAAATATTAATAGCTTAAATGTTGCATTGTATAATTAATCATTATACAAAAAATCCATAGACTAAAATATTTTATATTTTTTACACTTTAACAGTAGTAAGAAATACAAAGATATTTTAGTTTATAAAAAGTCTTAAACAATTACCTAAAAAATACCTTTTTAATATTACGGTGAAGAGTGTAATTTACTGAGTTGCCAATAAAGTACATTGAATCACCGTAATATTTTTTTGTGTGATTAACTGGAATAATAATACATTTAATTTTAGTTATTAATGTATTAAAAAAATAAGTACAAAAAATAAAAAATAATAGGATTATTTAGAAATGACATATAAAAAATTACAAATTTTATGTTATAATTAAAAAAGTTACTAAATTAATAACAAATGGTGAATGATTTTTAAATGTGTAAGGTTATTTTAAATTATGTATATAAGAAAACTTAAGCTTAAATAAGCAAAGTTTTATTTATATAAATATTATTTAAGATAGAGGAGGCATTTAAACATGAAGAAAAACTTAAAAAGGGGAGAGCTAACAAAACTGAAGTTAGTTGAAAGATGGTCAGCTACCTTTACTTTAGCAGCATTTATTTTATTTAATAGCTCATTTAAAGTATTTGCAGCTAATAAAAAGGTAGAGAATAGTAATAATGGACAGATTACTAGAGAGATTAATGCTGATCAGATTTCTAAAACAGAATTAAATAATGAGGTAGCTACAGACAATAATAGACCATTAGGACCTAGTATTGCTCCATCAAGAGCAAGAAACAACAAGATTTATACATTCGATGAACTTAACAGAATGAATTATAGTGATCTAGTTGAATTAATAAAAACAATAAGTTATGAAAACGTACCAGACTTATTTAATTTTAATGATGGTTCATATACTTTCTTTAGTAATAGAGATCGTGTACAAGCTATAATATATGGTCTAGAGGATAGTGGAAGAACTTATACAGCAGATGATGATAAGGGAATTCCAACTTTAGTTGAGTTTTTAAGAGCTGGATATTATTTAGGATTTTATAATAAACAATTATCATACCTAAATACACCGCAGTTAAAAAATGAGTGTTTACCAGCTATGAAAGCGATTCAATATAATAGTAATTTTAGATTAGGAACAAAGGCGCAAGATGGAGTTGTTGAGGCCTTAGGAAGACTTATAGGTAATGCTTCAGCAGATCCAGAAGTTATTAATAATTGCATATATGTTTTAAGTGATTTTAAAGATAATATAGATAAGTATGGTTCTAACTATAGCAAGGGGAATGCAGTATTCAACCTTATGAAAGGTATTGATTATTATACTAATTCAGTAATATACAATACTAAGGGATATGATGCTAAAAACACTGAGTTCTATAATAGAATAGATCCATATATGGAAAGATTAGAAAGTTTATGTACAATAGGTGATAAGTTAAATAATGATAATGCTTGGCTTGTAAATAATGCCTTATATTACACAGGTAGAATGGGTAAGTTTAGAGAAGACCCATCAATATCTCAAAGAGCTTTAGAAAGAGCTATGAAAGAGTATCCTTATTTATCATATCAATATATTGAAGCTGCCAATGATTTAGATTTAAATTTTGGTGGCAAAAATTCATCAGGAAATGATATAGATTTCAATAAGATAAAAGCAGATGCAAGGGAAAAATATCTTCCAAAAACATATACTTTTGATGATGGCAAATTTGTAGTAAAAGCTGGTGATAAAGTAACAGAAGAAAAGATAAAAAGATTATACTGGGCTTCAAAGGAAGTTAAGGCTCAATTCATGAGAGTAGTTCAAAATGATAAGGCTTTAGAAGAGGGGAATCCAGATGATATTTTAACTGTTGTTATTTATAACTCACCAGAAGAGTATAAGTTAAATCGTATAATAAATGGATTTAGTACTGATAATGGTGGTATATATATTGAAAACATAGGAACTTTCTTTACTTATGAAAGAACACCAGAGGAAAGTATATATACATTAGAAGAATTATTCCGTCACGAATTTACTCACTATCTTCAAGGTAGATATGTAGTTCCTGGAATGTGGGGACAAGGAGAATTCTATCAAGAGGGAGTTTTAACTTGGTATGAAGAAGGAACAGCAGAGTTCTTTGCAGGTTCAACTAGAACTGATGGAATAAAACCAAGAAAATCAGTTACACAAGGGTTAGCTTACGATAGAAATAATAGAATGTCTTTATATGGTGTATTACATGCTAAATATGGCTCATGGGATTTCTATAATTATGGATTTGCTCTATCAAACTACATGTACAACAATAACATGGGAATGTTTAATAAGATGACAAATTACATAAAGAATAATGATGTATCTGGTTATAAAGATTATATTGCATCAATGAGTAGTGATTACGGTTTAAATGATAGATATCAAGACTATATGGATTCTTTATTAAACAATATTGATAACTTAGATGTTCCTTTAGTTTCAGATGAATATGTAAATGGACATGAAGCTAAGGATATAAATGAAATAACTAAGGATATAAAAGAAGTTTCAAATATAAAGGATCTTTCTAGTAATGTTGAAAAGTCTCAATTCTTTACTACTTATGATATGAGAGGAACATATGTAGGGGGAAGAAGCCAAGGGGAAGAAAATGACTGGAAAGATATGAATTCTAAGTTAAATGATATATTAAAAGAATTATCTAAAAAGAGCTGGAATGGTTATAAAACTGTTACTGCATACTTTGTAAACCATAAAGTAGATGAAAATGGTAACTATGTTTATGATGTTGTATTCCATGGAATGAATACAGATACAAATACTGATGTTCATGTTAATAAAGAGCCTAAGGCTGTTATAAAATCTGATTCTTCAGTAATAGTTGAAGAAGAAATAAACTTTGATGGAACAGAGTCAAAGGATGAAGATGGTGAAATCAAAGCTTATGAATGGGACTTTGGAGATGGAGAAAAATCTAATGAGGCTAAAGCCACTCATAAGTATAATAAAACTGGAGAATATGAAGTAAAATTAACAGTTACAGATAATAACGGTGGAATAAATACTGAAAGTAAAAAGATAAAAGTAGTAGAAGATAAACCTGTTGAAGTTATAAATGAAAGCGAGCCAAACAATGATTTTGAAAAGGCTAACCAAATAGCTAAATCTAATATGTTAGTTAAGGGTACTTTATCAGAAGAGGATTATTCAGATAAATATTATTTTGACGTAGCTAAAAAAGGCAATGTTAAAATAACTCTTAATAATTTAAATTCAGTAGGAATAACTTGGACACTTTATAAAGCGGGAGACCTAAACAATTATGTTTTATATGCAGCTGGAAATGATGGAACAGAATTAAAGGGTGAAAAGACTTTAGAGCCTGGAAGATACTATTTAAGTGTATATACTTATGATAATCAATCAGGAGCTTACACAGTAAATGTAAAAGGAAACCTTAAAAATGAAGTTAAAGAAACAGAAAAGGATGCTATAAAAGAAGTTGAAAATAACAATGATTTTGATAAAGCTATGAAGGTAGATAGTAATAGCAAAATAGTTGGAACATTAAGCAATGATGATCTTAAGGATATTTATAGCATAGATATACAAAATCCAAGTGACTTAAACATAGTAGTTGAAAACTTAGATAATATAAAAATGAACTGGTTATTATATTCAGCTGATGATTTAAGTAACTATGTGGATTACGCTAATGCAGATGGAAATAAATTAAGTAACACTTGTAAGTTAAATCCAGGTAAATATTACTTATGTGTTTACCAATTTGAAAACTCAGGTACTGGAAATTACACAGTGAATTTACAAAATAAATAAAACAATGGTTAAAATAGTATAAATAGAGGCTGTATCAAAGCTCAAATATAGAAATTATAAACAATACTTTTATAATTTTTATGTTTTAAGAGGGATGATACAGCCTTAAATTTTCTTTAAAATAAGTTTTATGTATTTTTATGAAGACTAATTAGTAGCTTCTTCTAAAACAGATGTACAATGAGGACATCTAGTAGCTTTTATGTCTATTTTAGTACAGCAATAAGGACAATCTTTTTCTGTAGCTTCAACTTTAACTTCTTCTTTTTTCTTAGTGAAGTTTTTAAGCTTGTTTATTTGTTTTATAACTATAAATATAGAAAATGCTATTATTAAGAAGTTAATTAAGTTATTTAAAAATAGTCCGTAATTTATAGTAGCAGCACCAGCAGCTTGAGCTTCTTGTAATGAGTTAAATTGTTGTCCACTTAAGTTTATGTATAAGTTAGAGAAGTCAACTTTTCCAACTAAGCTACCAACTACAGGCATTATAATATCATTTACTAATGAAGTTACTATTTTTCCGAAAGCACCACCTATAACAACACCAATAGCTAAGTCTATTACATTTCCTTTCATGGCAAACTCTTTAAATTCTTTCCACATCTTATTTCCTCCTTTTAAATTTTAATATAAGTTTATAAGAACTAATTTAATACAAATTATTTATTAATATTCCATATCTAAAAATAAAAATTTTTATTAAAATAATAAACAAATTGTAACAGATATTGGTATAGAAAGTCAATTTTTAATAATTTATGTTAACTTAGTTTAAAGAGTGATTATAGAAAGTATTAAATATAGATTTTATATTGTGTAGTAATAAAAAATCTATGCATAAGAGATTTTATTTTAAGAGAGTTAATGAATTTTTAAAAATAAATTCAAAAAGGTATTGATTTTTAATATGAATTATATTAAAATTTAATAAAAATTGCTAGTTTTCAGATAGAATTACTAGGATATAAATGCATTGAAAAAGTAAAGTAGCATTTTGGAAAATCACAGAGAGGAAAATGATGGTGAGAGTTTTCTATTTAGAAGAAATGTGAAGTGCACTTTGGAGCAGAAATCCGAAATTTTTAGTAGGGTTCTCCGGGATCACCCGTTATAGTGATTAGGCATGTTAGTGCTAAATTTTGAGTGCAGGTATATCTTTTATATCTGAATTAGAGTGGAACCGCGAGTTACCTCGTCTCTATAGATTTTTATAGAGACGAGGTTTTTTTATTTTAAATTTGCTTTATATAGTTGTTTTAATGCTAATATATCCTATTACATTATTTGAAAATTAATCAATTTAAAAAATATAGTTTATTTAGATTTTAATTAGGGGGCTAATAAAATGAATTCAGTAAAATATTTTAATTCCATAGCTAAAGAATGGAATAAAATGAGAGTAGACTATTTTAAGGATGAATTAAGAGAAATGGCAATAAAGTCTGTAGATATTAGTAATAAAGTTATTGCTGATTTAGGAGCAGGTACAGGTTTTATAAGTCTTGGTATTGCAAAGAAAGCTAATATAGTTTTTTCTTTGGATTCATCTAAGAACATGCTAAAAGAATTATATAGTTCTGCCAAGGAAAATGAGATAAATAATATTTATCCCATAAAAGGAGAACTTGAGAATCTTCCACTCTTTGATGATTCCATAGATTTAATTTTTATGAATATGGCATTACACCATGTAGCTAATCCTGATAAAGCTATTAAGGAAATGAATAGAGTATTAAAGCCTAATGGCAAAGTGGTCATAACTGATGTGTTAGAACACAAGGGAGAGTGGGCTAGAGAGGAAATGTTTGATACTTGGTTAGGGTTTAACTATGATCAATTAATAAATTGGTTTGAAAAAGCGGGATTTAAGAATATAAGTATAAAAAATACAGGATTAGTTGCTCGTGGAGAATCATCCTTTGGGGAAGTGATAGAACCAGGTATTTTTATGGCAATAGCTAAAAAATAGTAGTATGTGAAAAAATTAATTTAAATATATTATTTAGAGCAATAAATAAAAGGAGATGTAGTTATGAAGAAGAATTCTTTATTAATACATGGGGGTATAAGTATAGATGAAAAAACTGGGGCAGTAAATATTCCAATATATCAAACATCCACATACAAGCAAAGATCTTTTGGGGAGAATAGTGGATATGAATATTCAAGAACAGGAAACCCAACTAGGGAATCATTAGAAAAGTTAATTGCAGATATAGAATATGGAAAAAGAGGGTTTGCCTTTGCATCAGGCCTTGCAGCAATCACTGCAGTATTAAGTTTATTTAAAAGTGGAGATAAATTATTAATTACTAATAATCTTTACGGTGGAACATTTAGAGTAATTGATAAGATATTCTCTAACTTTGGTATAGGATATGAAATAATTGATGACTTTACAAATATTGAAGAAAAAATTGACGAGAGTGTTAAAGCTATTTATATAGAAACACCTACAAACCCTCTGTTAGATGTTATAGATATAAAAATAGCATCAGATAAAGCTAAAAAGTATAATTTATTAACAATAGTAGATAACACATTTATGACTCCATATTTTCAAAATCCATTAAATCTTGGGGCAGATATAGTTATTCATTCAGCAACTAAATATCTTGGGGGGCACAGTGATTTAGTTGCTGGGCTTGTAGTTGTGAAAGATGAAGAGCTTGGAGAGAAAATACACTTTATACAAAACTCTACTGGTGGAATACTTCAACCTTTTGATAGCTTCTTACTAATAAGAGGAATCAAAACTTTATCAGTAAGAATGGATAGACATGAATTAAATGCTAATTTTATAGCTGAAAAGTTAGGTGATTTAGAGGGGATAGATAATGTATATTATCCAGGAGTTAAAACTCATGTTGGACATGATATACAAAAGAAACAAGCTTCAGGTTTTGGTGGAATAATATCTTTTATTTTAAATAAGAAATATAATTATGAGAAGTTCTTTAATAGTTTAGAACTTATAACCTTTGGGGAAAGCTTAGGCGGAGTGGAGTCTTTGGCATGTCACCCAGCTTCTATGACTCATGCAGCTATGCCATTAGAACTTAGAGAACGTATAGGAATAACAGATAGGTTAATAAGAATTTCAGTTGGTATAGAAGATAAAGAGGATATTTTAGAAGATATACAACAAGCTTTAGGAAAGGCTGGTGATAAAAATGAAATATTATAATGATATAAGAGATTTAATAGGAAATACTCCAATATTAAAACTAAATAATATAAGTACCAAAGAAGGAGTAAATATTTATGCCAAAATAGAAGGTACTAGTCCAGGGGGAAGTTGTAAAGATAGAGTTGGAATATATATGGTAGAAAAAGCTGAGAAAGAAGGAAAACTTAAATCTGGAAGCACTATTATAGAGGCTACGGCTGGAAATACAGGCATTGGAATAGCTTTGGCAGCTATTAATAAAGGTTATAAAATAATATTTATAGTTCCTAATAAATTTTCTATAGAGAAGCAAAAGATAATGAAAGCTTTAGGTGCTGAAATAATAAATACTCCTAAAGAAGAGGGGATGGAAGGTGCTATAAATTTAGCAAATTCATTATTAAGTGAGATTCCTAATTCATTATCATTAAATCAATTTAAAAATGAGGCAAATCCATTAGCTCATTACGAGACTACTGGTAGAGAATTATATGATGGATTAGATGGACAAATTGATTATTTTGTTGCTGGAGCAGGAAGCGGAGGAACAATTTCTGGTGTATTAAAATTCTTAAAAGAAAATATTTCAGAAGTAAAAGGAATATTAGCTGATCCAGTAGGTTCTATTATTGGTGGTGGACAATGTGGAACTTATAAAATAGAAGGAATAGGAAACAATTTTATTCCAGAAACTATGGATATGAGCTTAGTAGATGATGTTATAAAAGTAAATGATGAGGAAGCTTTTGATGCGGTAAAATTATTAGCTAAAAAAGAAGGATTAATAGTTGGTTCCTCTTCAGGAGCGGCATTTGCAGCAGTATTAAAATTAGCTGAGAAGATAGAGGAGGGCAATATAGTAACAATATTTCCAGATAGAGGAGATAGGTATTTTAGTACAGATCTTTTTTAATAGATATTAAAGAAAATAGAATTTTAAATTGTTTAATAAAATAAGTAAAAATATAAACAGAATAGTTCGAAGGAGATGTGTTAAGTGGTTAAAGTTGAAAGTTTTGAATTGGATCATACAAAGGTTAAGGCACCATATGTAAGAAAAGCAGGAATAAAGATTGGACCTAAAGGAGATATAGTTTCAAAGTTTGATTTGAGATTTGTACAACCTAATAAAGAACTTTTAAGTGATAAGGGAATGCATACATTAGAACATTTTTTAGCAGGTTTTATGAGAGAAAAATTAGATGATGTAATAGACATATCACCAATGGGATGCAAAACAGGTTTTTATTTAACTAGTTTTGGAGATATTGATGTTAAAGATATTATAGAGGCTTTAGAGTATTCACTATCTAAGGTTTTAGAGCAAGAAGAGATACCAGCAGCAAATGAATTACAATGTGGAAGTGCAAAGTTACATTCACTAGAGTTAGCTAAGAGTCATGCAAAGCAAGTTTTAGAAAATGGAATAAGTGATAAATTTTATGTAGAGTAAACATAATATTTTTAAATTTAAAGGGCTATATTAAAACTACTAAATTGTTTTGATATAGCCTTTTAAAAATGTTAGAATCTTCTATAAGTAAAAAATTAATTATTTAAGTAATTACTATTTATAATCTAAAGTTATTTATTATTATTTATGTTACATATAGTTTTTTATAATTAAGTTGAAATGTTTTAAGTTTTTTACTAAAGAAATAAAAGCTATTTTGCCTTTAAGATGATAAAAGAGTAAAAAGGTAAATTTTAAATTAATTAATTATGTAATACAATAAATATGTATTTTATATAGTAAGCAAAATATATTATAAGGGAAAAGAGACTTAAGAAGGTGATTAACATGTGGTTTAAGAAATTATATGTAGGAACTATAGATTTATTATCAGCCATTGTGGAAAAGATAGCTAAATGCAATTTAGCATGTAAAATTTATAAAGCAGTCTTTCAATTGGGAGTTTTTCCAAAGCCGAAGAACTTTGATAAGATAGTTAGTAACCTAGTAATAGAGAAAGATATAGCTTATGAATCATCAATTTTAGAGGGAAATAAGTTAGATGTATATTATCCTAAGAATCTTAATAAAAAGGCGCCAATATTAATGTGGATACATGGTGGGGGATATATAGCTAATAGTAAGGAGACTGTTAAGAATTATATGATGACCTTGGCTAATAAAGGCTTTGTCGTATTTAACATAGATTATGCCTTAGCTCCAAAGTATAAATATCCAAGTCAAATACTTCAATGTAATGAAGCTTTAAAATATGTCTTTGAAAATGCAGAAAAGTTTAATGGAGATAGGGAGAATATTTTTATTGGAGGAGATTCCGCTGGAGCTCAGATGGCTAGTCAGTTAGCTGCAATTATAAGTAATGAGGAACTATCTAATAAAATGAATTTAAAACCAAGTATAACAAATAAGTTTTTAAGGGGAGTAATATTATTTTGTGGATTATATAATATGGATTCTCTAAGGGCAACTAAATTTCCAGGTATAAAAACTTATATGGAAGCATTAACTGGAGAGAGCAATTTTGAAAATTATGAAAGAATAGATGAACTAGCTACTATTAAATATATAACTCCTAATTATCCAAGTACCTTTATAACTGTGGGAGATATTGACCCCTTTGTAGATCAAGGAAAAGAGTTAGCATCTTCTTTAAGAGCTTTAGGAGTAAAGGTTGTTTCAAGATTTTTTGAAAATAAAGGACTTTGGCATGAATATCAATTTAAATTTTCAGTTAAAGAAGCTAGAGAAACCTTTAAAAGTGTAACTGAATTTTTAAATGATAATAGTAAAAGTATGAATTAAGTTTGCTTTTAATATAGATTTAACTTTAATTAGGATGGAGATAAAAAGGAGACTTACCTTAAAGCATGTTATGTGCTATAAGGTAAGCCTCTTTTTATTATATGAATACTAAAAGATAATTTTATTGAAAGTTACTTTTATGTTTATTTAAACATCATATGAGAAATAACTAATTTATATAGTAGCTTATGCTACTTTTTTATATTTAAGTATGATACATAAATTATATTTTAAAATCTTAAAGTTTATTTTTAAGTTTTGCACTATGTTATTAACTGCATGAAATAGTGTATAATCACAATAGAGCTTAGTATATTTACTTTATTTCATAGTCTATTTATAAGAGTTATAGATCTATATATTAAACTATAGCTTAGTATCTTTAGTTTCCAGAACTTTCGTAAGATGAAACCCCTTTAAGCCATATTCTGTATGATACAATTATTGATAAAATACCTACTATTAAAGTTAGTATAACTCCCATGAAGAAGCTTTCCTTGCCAAGGAGATATGTTCCAGGGTAGTATCCTGTAAAAGCAAAGGGAATTATAAAGGTTAATAAAAATTTTATAGCACCAGGGTAAATACTTATAGGATACTTAGAGAAATCACTTAATCCATAGGCCATTTGAACATGTCTAAAGCTTGTCTTAGTCCAAAAGGCTATGGAGGCTGTAGCAAGCTTAACTCCTGTATAGATTAAGGTTCCTCCCATAATAGCAATTATAAAGCCTATAATCCAAAGGGGAGTAATATTTACACTAAGCTTTATTGCAGAATAAACCACAAGAATAAATCCAACTACAAGTTCTCCAAAACCATCAGGTTGAAATCTTTCAGCTATTACTTGAAATAGTGGGTTTAAAGGTCTTAATAAATATCTATCAAACTCTCCACGAACTATGCTTCTACCAGAAAAAATCCATAAATAATCAGTAAATATGTGATCAATTCCCCTTGGAATTTGAGAAAATCCATATATAAAGATTATTTCGTAAAAACTCCATCCAGAAAGGGTGGGTACATTATTAAATATAAGAGAAATAAAAATTATAGAGGTAGCTTGAACTAGAAAAAATCCTAAAATACCATATATGAAATCCTCTTTATATTCAAGTAATGTCTTTAGGTATTGCTTCAAAAATTGCACATATATTCTAGCGTATCTTTTCATAATTCTAACCTCCTTGAATAGTTAATTTATCAATTACTTTATTCCACATAATTTTAGATAATACCATAAGAATTACTACCCATATAAGTTGTAATCCAAGGGATTTAGCTATTTGAGCGTAACTTAATTTGTTAAGATAAATCATAGCTGGAGTATATATAATTGAACTAAAAGGTAAAAAGTTAAATAACTTTTGAACTATTTCAGGGAAGAATGTAAGGGGGATCATTGCCCCTGAAACAAGCATTATAATAGCTCTAGCAATTTGACTTATTCCCCATATGTTATAAAACTTAAAAGATAGTAGTCCAAAAATATAAGAGTAATAAATATTGATTAAACATCCTAAAATAATACTAATTGAAAATATTAATATTGAAGCTAAGTTAATATTTATTCCATTTAATATTGCGTAGGTGCTAATTAAAATTGCGCCAGGCAAAAATAGTGTTAAAAAGAAAAATATAAAGTTTCCTATGCCTATAAAGATTATTCTAAGTCTATAATTTATAGGTTTAATCAGGTTTGTAGAAATTGATCCATCTCTAACCTCAAAGGATATCTCTTGGCTTATATCATTACTGGTAACGATTCCGATTAAAAGTGTAATCATAACATAAGTAAGCATTTCCTTTAGGGTAAATCCATTCATAATTCCTTCTTGAGAGCTACTGTAAATAGCTATCCAAAGAAAATAAGTAACACTTATCATAATTAATTGTCCTATTAGCCCCATAAGTAGATTGGCTTTATAAGATGAAAGAGCTTTAAAAGTACCCTTAGCAAAGGAACTATAAACTCGTATTGTTTTAAAGAAATCCATAGCTACACCTCATTTCTATAGATTTTCTTAATAATATCTTCAATGCTACTTTCTTTTAATAAGAAATCTAAAACATCAACTCTTTCAATAACCTTTGAAATAATTTTAGAAGATGTTATTTTGTTTTTATTAAAGGTTATAATAAGCTTTCCAGATTCAATATGTTCACTTAAATCATCACTAGAGAAGGTTTCAATAGGTATATTACTTTCAGATTTTAAAATTTCCTTAATGTTTAGTAAGGTTTTAAAATCTTTCTTACTTTGAATTTCTAAGGTTGTCATATAACCATATTTTTTCTTAATGTCATCTAAGCTTCCATCATATATCTTAGTACCTTTGTCTATGATAATTATTCTTTTACATAATTCCTCAATATCACTTAAATCGTGAGTAGTTAGTATGACAGTTGTTCCAAATTCTTTATTTATTTCTTTTATGGCTGTCCTTACTTTTTCTTTTACAACTACATCAAGTCCAATGGTAGGCTCGTCTAGATATAGTATTTTAGGATTATGTATCAAAGAGGCAGCTAAATCTCCTCTCATCCTTTGTCCAAGAGAAAGAGTTCTAACAGGTCTTGTCATGAATTCTTCTAAATCTAAAACCTTATTTAAGAAGTTCATGTTTTTTTCATATACTTCATCTGGAATAGAGTAAATGTCTTTTAATATTGTAAAGGTCTCAGATAGAGCTAAGTCCCACCAAAGTTGAGTCCTTTGACCAAAAACAACACCAATATCTTTAGCATTTTTTTCTCTTTCCTTATAGGGAACTCGTCCATTTACTAACACCTGACCAGAGGATGGGGTTAGTATTCCTGTCATCATTTTAATGGTTGTGGATTTACCAGCACCATTAGAGCCTATATAACCTACGATTTCTCCACTTTTAATTTCAAAGGAAATATTTGATACTGCTGTTTTTGAATCAAAATCACTAGAAAAAAGCGATTTAAAGGCTCCTTTAAGTCCACTTTCTTTTTTACGAATCTTAAATTCCTTAGTTAAATTTTCAACTTTTATCAAAAAATCACCTCCTAAAAAGTTCTCAATAATTCCCCTTAGTATATTGATTAAAAGCAAAATATTTTTCATTTGAATACGATTAACCAATGATACTTATTATATTTTAGTTCTTTTTCAATAAAATTACAATTGAAATTTAAAGAGATTTAAATAGAAATACACTATGATTTAGATATTGTATTTTTAATTATATACCTGAGTAAATAGATAAGAATTATGGTATAATAAATAAAATAATAATATCTTAATAATTAGAAAATAATAATATTACATAAAAATAATAAATCAACATGAATAGGAGGATATAATAATGAAATTGGATAGAAAAGATATTATAGATATTTTTAATTTTAGATTTGCTACAAAGGAATTTACAGGAGAAATAATACCTAAAGAGGATATGGAGATGATTGCAGAAACAGCTAGATTATCTCCAAGTTCATTTGGACTAGAGCCTTGGAAGTTTCTTATTGTAGAAAATAAAGAATTAATTAAAGAAATTTCAGAAGTATCTTGGGGATTTCAAAGACAAGCTTCAACAACAAGTCATATTGTAATTGCTTTAACAAAGGCAGGAAGTGAAGTTAAATATGATTCAGATTATATTAGAAACCTTTGGATTAATACAAAAGGTGTTTCAGAAGAGTTTTTTGAAGGAATAAAAGATGTATTAAAAAACTTCCAAGTTGGAAAGTTAGAAGCTGATGAAACAAATGAAAAATTACTTGAATGGTCAAAAAGACAAACTTATATAGCATTAGGGAATATGATGACAGCAGCTGCTATGAGAGAAATAGATTCATGTGCTATTGAGGGATTTGATAAAGAAAAGGTAGAAGAAATATTAGCTAAAAAAGGGATTTTAGATAAAGAAAAATATGAATTAACATATTTAATAGCCTTTGGATATAGGAAAGAAGATCCTAACAGAAAGAAATCAAGACTTCCAAAAAGTGAAGTAATTCAATGGGTAGAATAAAGTATATAATTTTCTAAATTAAAATGAGCTGTATCAATATATATTAATAAAAAATATTTTGATACATGCTCTTTTTTTATGAAATAAATTTTCAAAAACAAAAATTATAGGAATAAAAGTGAAAAAAATATGAATAAAAATGGCTTGAAACATAGGTTGTAGGCATATTTGGAAAAACTAAGAACCATAAAATAGAAAAATATTTTCAAAAAGTATTGAAATTCTGTGGGAAAAGGATTACAATAAAAACATAAAGAAAATAATTTTCAGAAAAAGGTGATAAAATGTTAGACGTGGTAAAAGGAAATTTAATAGTTTCTTGCCAAGCTTTATCAGATGAACCTTTGCATAGTTCTTTTATTATGGGAAGGATGGCTATAGCAGCTAAGCAAGGTGGAGCAGCGGCCATAAGAGCACAAGGCGTTAATGATATTAATGAAATAAAAGAAGTTACTAAACTTCCTATCATTGGAATAATAAAAAGAAATTACGATGATTCAGAAATTTATATAACTCCAACTATGAAGGAAGTGGACGAGCTTTTAAAAACAGATTGTGAAATGATAGCATTAGATGCTACAAAGAGAAAAAGACCTAATGGTGAAAATGTAAAGGATTTAGTTGATGCTATTCACGCAAAAGGAAGATTAGCAATGGCTGATATATCAACTTTAGAAGAAGGTATTGAAGCAGAAAAATTAGGATTTGATTGTGTATCTACAACACTTTCAGGATATACACCATATTCTAAGCAAAGCAACAGTGTTGACTTTGAACTTTTAGAAGAGTTAGTAAAAACGGTAAAAATTCCAGTTATTTGTGAGGGAAGAATAAACACTCCAGAAGAACTAAAGAAAGCACTTGATTTAGGTGCATATTCAGCAGTGGTTGGAGGGGCTATAACAAGACCACAACAAATAACTAAGAGATTTACTGATATTTTAAAATAAATCAAATATTTAAAGGATTTTGGGAGGAGAAAAACAATGAAAGGTATTTATTCAGCATTATTAGTTTCATTTGACAAGGATGGAAACATCAATGAGAAAGGTTTAAGAGAAATAATCAGACACAATATTGATGTATGTAAAATAGACGGGCTTTATGTAGGCGGAAGTACTGGAGAAAACTTCATGCTTTCAACTGATGAAAAGAAAAGAATATTTGAAATTGCTATGGACGAAGCAAAAGGACAAGTTAAATTAATAGCTCAAGTAGGATCAGTTAATTTAAAAGAAGCTGTAGAGTTAGCTAAATTTACTACAGATTTAGGATATGATGCAATCTCAGCAGTTACACCATTCTACTATAAATTCGATTTTAATGAAATAAAACATTACTATGAAACAATAATAAATTCTGTTGACAATAAACTTATAATTTACTCAATTCCTTTCTTAACAGGAGTAAATATGTCAATAGAGCAATTTGCTGAACTTTTTGAAAACGATAAGATTATCGGTGTTAAATTCACAGCAGCAGACTTCTACTTATTAGAACGTATGAGAAAAGCATTCCCAGATAAATTAATATTTGCTGGATTCGATGAAATGATGTTACCAGCTACAGTACTTGGTGTTGATGGAGCTATAGGATCAACATTCAACGTAAACGGTGTTAGAGCAAGACAAATCTTTGAAGCTGCTCAAAAAGGTGACATTGAAACTGCTTTAGAAGTTCAACATGTAACTAATGATTTAATAACTGATATCTTAAATAATGGTCTTTACCAAACAATAAAATTAATTCTTCAAGAGCAAGGTGTTGATGCAGGATATTGTAGACAACCTATGAAAGAAGCTACTGAAGAAATGATTGCAAAAGCTAAGGAAATTAATAAAAAATATTTCTAAGAATTAAAAGTTTTAAAGTATAGTGAGTTTTTAAGAGAAATGAAATAGTAGGCTAACTTAAAAAAGTTAGCCTACATAAAAAATTAAAGAGGGGAGAATTGGTATGCAAGGGTTTACGAAGTTTGATTTAGTTGTACTAGTTGTTTACTTAGGAGCTGTTCTTTACGCAGGGTTAAAGTTCTCTAAGAAGGAAATGAAAGGTAAAGAGTTCTTCAGAGGTGACGGAACTATCCCTTGGTGGGTTACTTCAGTTTCTATATTTGCAACTTTATTAAGTCCAATTTCATTCTTATCACTAGCTGGTAACTCTTATAAGGGAACTTGGATAATGTGGTTTGCTCAACTTGGTATGTTTGTAGCAGTACCTCTTACAATAAGATATTTCTTACCAGTTTATAGTAGACTAGATATAGATACAGCTTACGAATATCTAGAAATAAGATATAAAGATAAAGGGCTTAGAATTCTTGGAGCTATAATGTTCATTATTTATCAAATAGGACGTATGGCAATCATAATGTATTTACCATCAATGGTATTAGCAAATCTTACAGGAATAAATGTTTATTTACTTATAGTAGCAATGGGCGTAATAGCAATAATTTACTCATACACAGGTGGATTAAAGTCAGTTTTATGGACAGACTTCATTCAAGGTTGTGTACTTATAGCAGGTATCGTTTTTTCATTAATATTCTTAATTTCAACAATCAATGGTGGATTTGGAGCTATTATGCATGAATTAACTGAAGGAGGAAAATTCCTATCTTCACAAGAGCCAATATTCAATGCAAATATATTTAAAACAAGTGTATTCCTATTAATAGTTGGGGGAGGATTAAATACTTTCTCATCATATATCTCAAGTCAGGATATAGTGCAAAGGTTTACTACTACTACAGATATAAAACAATTAAAGAAAATGACTTATGGTAACTTAGTATTATCATTATTTGTAGCAACTGTATTCTATTTAATAGGAACAGCTTTATATGTTTTCTATAATCAAAATCCACAGTTATTACAAACTGCTCAACAAGACCAAATTTTTGCATCATATATAGCATTCCAATTACCAGTTGGTATAACAGGTATAGTTTTAGCAGCTATATATGCAGCAGCTCAATCAACACTTTCAACTGGATTAAACTCAGTTGCAACAAGCTGGACTTTAGATATCCAAAACTTTATAACAAAAGATATGTCAATGGAAAAGCAAACAAAAGTTGCTCAATATATATCATTAGGTGTTGGTATAGCTTCAATAATTATGGCAGTAATCCTTGCAAATGGTGGAGTAAACTCAGCTTACGAATGGTTTAACGGATTTATGGGACTTGTTCTTGGAGTTTTAGCAGGAATCTTCGTATTAGGAATATTCTTCAAAAAAGCTACAAAAGCAGGTGCATATGCTGGATTTATAGCATCAGCAATAGCTGTTGTAGTATGTAAATATGGCGGATTCGATGTAAGTATCTGGTCATACTCAATCATATCAATAGGTGTTTCAGTTATAGTTGGAATGATAGTTTCACTAATGACTCAATCTCAATTAGTTGATAAGAAAACTTTAAATGAAGCAACAGTTTACTACAATGAAAGTGAAATAGCTAATAGTTAATATAAATAAAAAATAATGTTTAATTAGAGTAAGTGTTGATTTTTAGATAGATTTAAAATTATCTGAAGATCAGCACTACTTTAAAATTGAATGTTTTAGAGGTGAATGAAATGATATTCGGCAATTTAATAAACTTAGAAAGTTATGATTATCTACCAAAACTTGTTAAGGAAGCTTTACTACATGCAAAAAATAATAATGTAATAGAGTTTGAACCAGGTACTCATGAAATAAAAGGCGAAGAGTTGTTCTTTAATAGAGTTAATTACACTACAAAAAATAAGGAAGATCGTTTTTGGGAAGGTCATAAAAAATATATAGATGTTCATGTGGTTTTTAGTGGAAGAGAAAGAATAGATCTTAACTTTAAAGAAAATTTAGAGTTTAAAGAGTTTGTTGAAAAAGATGATTTCTTATCTTTTGATGGCAAAGAAAATTCTACAGTTGTTTTAGAAGAAGGAGATTTCCTTATCTGTTATCCAGAAGATATACACATGACTTGTTTAAAGGCTGATAATGAGCCTTCAGATGTAAAGAAAGCTATTTATAAAGTAATTTTATAGTATTTTATTTTATGAGGTTGTATCAAAGCTTAAAGTAATAAACCGAGGAGCTAGAATTATTTAGGTTTGTAATTTTTATTTTAAGTTATTTTTGATGCAACCTTTATTGTTTATAATAGACTTAGAGAATAATAATTTTATTAGAGGTGATATGTATGGGTTTATTTGCAGTTATAGATATAGGCGGAACTAGTATAAAATACGGAGTTATAAATGAAGATGGAACATTATTAGAGACTAATGATAGAGACACTGAAGCGTATAAAGGTGGACTTAGTATAATAGATAAAGTTAAAGATATAATTCATGAGATTAAGATTAATAATGACATAAGTGGAATATGTGTATCAACAGCAGGAATGGTATGTCCTAAAGAAGGTAAAATAGTTTATGCTGGTCCAACAATACCTAATTATACTGGTGTTGAAGTTAAGAAAATATTAGAAGAAGAGTTTAATTTGCCTTGTTTCGTTGAAAATGACGTAAACTGTGCAGCTTTAGGAGAATTCTTTGGGGGTGCTGGTAAAGGAACTCATTCAATGGCTTGTTTGACTATAGGAACAGGTATTGGAGGAGCTTTAATAATAGATGGTAAAGTACTACATGGTTTTAGCAATTCAGCTGGAGAAATTGGATATATGATGGTTAATGGAGAGAATATTCAAGATATTGCATCAGCAAGTGCTTTAGTTAAAAATGTAGCACTTAGAAAAGGCGTTGAACCTAGTAGTATAGATGGAAGATATGTATTAGATAACTATGAAAATGGTGATTTAATATGCAAGGAGGAAGTTGAAAAATTAGCTGATAATCTAGCTTTAGGAATTTCAAATATTGTTTATTTAATAAATCCTGAAGTGGTAGTTTTAGGTGGAGGAATAATGGCTAGAGAAGAGGTGTTTAGACCTTTAATAGAAAATAGCTTAAGAAAATACTTAATAGAATCAGTTTATAATAACACTAAAATAGCCTTTGCAAAGCTTAAAAATACTGCAGGAATGAAGGGCGCTTATTATAACTTTAAAGAGAATTTTAATAAGTAGTTATCTTTTGTAATTTTACTTGAAATAAAGGACAATAATATAATTTATATAAATTATGGAGCTTATATGACAAGAATGATATACTTAAAATATTATATTTGACTTAGTTTTAGAGTGTTTTAAATTATTTATAAGTATTTAATATAACCATAGAATTGAGTCAAAATATTAAAACAGTAAGAGGTACTTTATGGGAATATTAGAACAATTAGAAAATCCAAAATTTAAAGCAACTAAGTCAGAAAAGACATTAATTGAATATATAAAGTCAGATTTAGACAATATTATATACAAATCAATATCTATAATAGCTAAGGAATCAGGAGTAGGAGAAGCTACCATAACAAGGTTTACTAAGAAGTTGGGGTTTAATGGATTCCAAGACTTTAAAGTTACTTTAGCAAAAGAGATTTCAAACAAAAAAAATACAAGTATTATAAACTTGCATGTTCATAGGGATGAGAGTGTAACAGAAACTGCAAATAAGATGTTAAAATCATCTATTAATATATTAGAGCAAACAGTTAAGCAGATTGATTTAGATTTAATGTGCAAATGCAGAGATTTAATAATGAATGCTAAGAGAGTTTATTTCATAGGTATAGGTTATTCAGGAATAGCTGCCACAGATATAAACTATAAATTCATGAGAATTGGATTTACAACAGTACCAGTAACTGATAGCCATACGATGGTTATTATGTCATCTATAACAAATGATGATGATGTAATAGTTGCTATTTCAAACTCAGGTACTACTAAAGAAGTAATAAAAACTGTAAAACAAGCTAAAGAAAATGGTACAAAGATAATAACTTTAACAGAAGATAGTGATAATCCATTAAGAAAGTTATCTGATTATGAATTGACATATACATCAGCTGAGACAATCTTTGAGACAGGATCAATATCATCAAAAATACCACAAATATTTTTATTAGATTTATTATATACAGAGGTAATTAAAGAAATGTTTAGTGAAGCTGTTGAAAAGAAAATCAAGACTACTAGTGCAATTCTTAATGATTAAAATTGTATCTTATTAAATAATTAAGAACTTAAAATAAGTTTGTAAGAGAGCTAGTATATTAGTAATATCTATAGTTTATAAGAGATACAAGGTTTTTTATTTAAAGTTAAATAAAAAGTTTAGTTTTATATTAATTAAAGTTAATTTAATAAAAAATAGGTCACAGTAATAAAGCTGTGACCTATTTTACTTTGTTCTTTTAGATAAAACTATATCAAAACAAGTTATTCCAAAAGCAAAGCCTAATGAGGAAGGTAACATTTTACTTAATTTTAAGTCTGGTAATGGTAATAAAAAATCACCAACTAAATTAAGCATCATGATTCCTATAAAAAACATTAAGAATTTAACTCCTTCTTTTTTTACCTCTTCAAAAGTAAAATGTTTAACTGTAAATAGGACTCTTACTAATATGTATAAAGGAATAAGTATTGCAAATATGGCGTAAGCTGTAACAAAATTAAGAACTGCATTGCTTGGAATATCCCTATATATTATGAAGAGTGTAACTATAGTCATAAAAATAAATAAGGAGTAAATGATTCCATCTAAAGTACGTACATTTCCTTTTTTCAATTTAATCCCCCCTGTTGTAATCTTTCCTATAATATGATTATACACAAAATTTTAACAATTAAATAGTTTAAGTGGATGACATGTGAGTTACAAAGACATTAAATTTACCTAAAATCTTTCTAAAGAAAAAATAAAGATACTAATTACTTTTATTAAAAAATTGGTTTATTAACATAAGAAGTAAATAAAATACATGTACTATTTGTTGGGAAACAATTACAATTTAGTTATAATATGAAAATGACTTTATGGGGGAAGGTTTATGAATAAGAACATTAGAAAGATTATTACATCTACAGTATTGGCAGCTATGACAATTAGTGTTTTACCATCAAATTTAGTTGTTTTTGCAACAGATGGTATTACAGAAAACTTTTATGAAATATATCCAAAGCCACAAGAAATAAGTTATAGTGGCGGAGAATTTCAAATAAGTGATGAAATAAATATTGTATATGATGATGGAATTGATACTTACACTAAAAAGCGGGTTGATGAAGTTTTAGAAGCTAGTAATTTAGAAGCCACTGTCTCAAATGAAATAGTGCCAGGAAAGACAAATTTTTTAGTAGGTATTAATGAATCAGGAGGAGTTGTTGATAATTATTTCAATAAAAATATTCCTCATGATGAGAGTTTTTTTGATGAAAAAATGGATGCCAATATAGTAAGTGTTAAGGATGGAGTAATTGGAGTAATTGCGGAGGATACAGATAGTGCTTTCTATGGAGTTACTACTTTAAAACATGTATTTAATCAGTTAGAAGAGGGAAATGAAATTAAGAATTTCAGAGCTGATGACTATGCAGAAGTTGCTCATAGGGGATTTATAGAAGGATATTATGGGAATCCTTGGTCTAATGAAGATAGGGCAGAACTTATGAAATTTGGTGGGGATTACAAACTAAATCAATATGTATTCGCACCTAAAGATGATCCTTATCATAATAGCAAGTGGAGAGATTTATATCCAGAAGAAAAATTATCTGAAATTAAGAAGTTAGCTCAGATGGGGAATGAGACTAAAAATAGATATGTATATGCCTTACATCCATTTATGAATAATCCAGTTAGGTTTGATACTGAAGAAAATTATCAAAATGATTTAGGAGTAATAAAGGCAAAGTTTACTCAACTTTTAGAGAATGATGTTAGACAGTTTGCTATTTTAGCTGATGATGCTTCAGCACCGGCTCAAGGTGCTAGTATGTATGTTAAGCTTCTTACAGATTTAACAAGATGGTTAGAAGAACAACAATCAACTTATCCAGATTTAAAAACCGATTTAATGTTCTGTCCATCAGATTACTATGGAAATGGAAGTTCTGCACAATTAAAAGAGTTAAATAAAGCTGAAGATAATGTAAGTATAGTTATGACTGGAGGTAGAATTTGGGGAGAAGTAGATGAAAATTTTGCAAATAATTTCATGAATAATATTTCTACTGAGGGTCACCCAGGAAGAGCTCCATTCTTCTGGATTAACTGGCCTTGTTCAGATAACTCTAAACAACATTTAATAATGGGAGGAAATGATACATTCTTACATCCAGGAGTTGATCCAAGTAAGATAGATGGTATAGTTTTAAACCCAATGCAACAAGCAGAAGCTAATAAGTCAGCTTTATTCGCTATAGCAGATTATGCTTGGAATATATGGGACAATAAAGAAGAAGCCGATGAAAACTGGAATGATTCATTTAAGTATATGGATCATGGAACTGCTGAGGAAACAAATTCTTCACTTGCTTTAAGAGAAATAAGCAAGCATATGATAAATCAAAATATGGACGGAAGGGTTAGACCTCTACAAGAGTCTGTTGAATTAGCACCAAAATTAGAGGCCTTTAAGCAAAAGTACGATAGTGGGGCAAGTATTAAAGAAGATGCTTTAGAATTAATAGAAGAATTTACAAACCTTCAAAAGGCTGCGGAGTATTATAAAAATAATCCAGGAAATGAGAGAACAAGAGATCAAATAATTTATTGGTTAAATTGCTGGGAAGATACTATGGATGCTGCTATTGGATATTTAAAATCAGCAATTGCAATAGAAGAAGGAGACGATGAAGCTGCTTGGGCTAATTATTCAGAAGCACAAAGTGCCTTTGAAAAATCAAAAACTTATGGTTTCCATTATGTAGACCATACTGAGTATGCAGAGGTTGGAGTTCAACATATCGTTCCATTTATAAAGAGTATGGGTCAAAACTTATCAGTTGTTATAGGCTCTATTGTTGATCCAAATAGAATAATAGCAACTTATATAAGTAATAGACAAGATGCCCCAACAGGAAATCCTGACAATATTTTTGATAATAATGCTAGTACTGAATTAGTTTATAAAAATCCAAATAGAATAGATGTTGGAACTTATGTAGGAGTTAAATATAGTAATCCTATAACTTTAAATAATGTTGAATTCTTAATGGGAGCAAATTCAAATCCTAACGATACAATGCAAAAGGCTAAGATTCAATATACAGTTGACGGAAGAGAATGGATTGATTTAGAAGAGGGTGTTGAATATACAATGCCTGGAGCTATAAAAGTAGAAAATTTAGATTTAAAGGTTAGAGGAGTTCGTTTAATAGCTACAGAGGCAAGAGAGAATACTTGGCTCGGGGTTAGAGATATTAATGTAAATAAGAAAGAGGATTCAAACTCAGGTGTAGAGTTTAATCCAAGTTTAATAAGAAGTGAATCTTGGCAAGTTTATGAAGGAAATGAAGCTAATCTTTTAGATGGAGATGATAATACTGGTGTATGGTATAAAACTCTTAATGGGGATACATCTTTAGCAGGAGAATTTATAGGTTTAGATTTAGGAAAAGAAATAAAACTTGATGGAATTAGATTTGTAATAGGTAAAAATGGAGGAGGAAGCTCTGATAAATGGAATAAGTTCAAACTAGAATATTCATTAGATAATGAAAGTTGGACAACTATAAAAGAATATGATAAAACAGGTGCTCCAGCAGGAAAAGATGTTATAGAAGAATCCTTTGAAACGCCTATTTCAGCTAAATATATAAGACTTACTAATATGGAAAATATCAATAAGTGGCTTACTTTCTCAGAATTTGCAATAGTTAGTGATGAATTAGAAAGTGCGGGAAATAAAGAGAATGTATATACAAATACAGAATTAGATTTATTATCTTTAGCTAAAGAAGATGTAACTAAGTTGATACCTATAGATGACTTAAGCTTAAATCATGGAGAATATATTGGGGTTAAATTAAATCGTATTAAAGATTTAAGTAATATTAATCTTGAAATTTCAAATGACACAGGCTTAAAACTTCAAAGCTCTATGAATGGTGTTGAGTGGACTGAGATAACAGATAAAAATACATTAGAAGATGGCAGATACGTAAGGCTAATTAATACAAGTAATGAAGCTGTTAATTTTAATTTAACTAAGTTTGAAGTTAATTCAAATGAAGTTTATAAACCATCATTAGTAGATGCTTATGTTGGAGATGATGGAGCTAAAAAAGCTGTAGATGGAGATTTAAAAACAAGAGTTAAATTCTTAGGTGCACCTAGTACAGGTGATACTATAGTCTATGATTTAGGACAAGAAATTCTTGTGGATAATTTAAAATATGTTGTATTAGATACTGAAGTTGACCATGTAAGAGATGGTAAAATTCAATTATCTTTAGATGGAGAAACTTGGACAGACGCTATTACAATTGGAGATGGAGTAGAAAATGGAGTAGATGATATGTTCTCTACACCATTAAAAAATGGATATAAACATGGAAACCAATCAGGTGGAATAGTTCCAATAGATAGTGCTTATGTTGAAGGAGATAATTTAAATCAAAAGGCTAGATATGTAAGAATACTATTTACTGCACCATATAGACATCGTTGGACAGTTATAAATGAACTTATGATAAACAATGGAGAATATATCCCTACAGTTAATGATCCAACTTATATTTCAAATCCAATTGAGGAAAGAGGCTTTGCTCCAAGTAATTTAAGAGATGGAAATTTAACAACTTCATATAAGCCTAATACTAATAATGGTGAGATTTCTGAAGGAAGTATAACTTATCGTTTATCAGAAAAAACAGATGTTAGAAAGGTTACAATAGTTCAAAGTGGAAGTTCAATTTCAAATGCTAAGGTTATGGCTAGAGTTGGTGATGGCAGTGAAAATGTAACTGATCAATGGGTTCAATTAGGAACATTAAGCAATAGTTTAAATGAATTTATTAATCGTGATTACAATAATATATATGAGATAAAAATTGAATGGACAGATGTTGCACCAAATATTTATGAAATAATAACTTTAAACCAAGAGTTTGAATTCCCAGTAAATGATTCTTTAAAGGCAAAATATGATGAGCTTATAAATTTAAGTGGAGATGAATACACTTTAAGTAGCTTTGAAACTTTAAAAGAAGCATTAAATGAAGCTAAGAGTATTTTAGATGATTCTAATTCATCTCAAAAGAAAATAGATAAGGCTTTAGAAAATCTAAATAAGGCAGAAGAAAGATTAGCTTTAAGGGCAACTGACTTTGAAGATTTCAATAAAGTTTTAACTTTAGGAAACTCTTTAGTTGAAGAAGAATATACAGCTGAGTCATGGGCTTTATTTAGTGAAGTGTTAGAAGTTGCTAATGAAGCTAACAAAAATAAAGCTGATTACACTCAAGATCAAATAAATCAAATAGTAATTGATTTAGATGCTTCAATAAAAGCTTTAGTAAAGGAAACACCAGAGGTTGATAAAACAAATTTAGGTGAATTAATAAATCAAGGTAAATCTTTACTAGAGGAATCTGTAGAAGGATTTAATGTTGGTGAATACCATAAAGGCGCTAAGGATGGATTAGCAGTTGAAATTAATAAGGCTGAAGAAGTATTTAACAAGGAAGATTCTACTGAAGAAGAAATAAATTCATCTAAGGAATCTTTAGAGGGTGCAATAGCAAGATTTAACTCTTTATTAATAGAAGAAAGTACAGGAGACTTTAATGGCAATGGAAAGATTGATATAGGAGACTTAGCAATGGTATCTAAAAACATTGGAAGTACTACTAACACTTCTCTTGATTTAAATAAAGATGGCTCTATTGATGAATATGAGATAAGCTTTATAAATCATAGAATACTAAATTAAGATAATTCAATAAGGATAAATTAGATTTATAATTTTTTAGGAATCATAAAGATGCTTAAAATCAAATTTAAAATACTAAGAATTTTAAAGAGTAGTATTTTAAAATGATTATTTGTATCTAATATGATTCCTTTTAATTTAAAACATAACTTAATAAAAATTTTTTTAAAATATTATTAGAGTCAGATTAATTTAAGATAAGTTCATTAAATTTATATGATAAACAGATAAGTTTCTTAATAATTAATATTTTATAATAATATATGAACAGGAATTATATGTTTAAAAATTACCGAAAGCCTTATATATAGCATATTTTCTAAAGAAATCTATAGAGTTTAATTGTAAATGCAATGCATATGCTATATAATGTTAAAGTATTGTAAAATTAAATATTTAGAAATAGGTTAAATAGTTACATTTGTAACTATATATTAAAAGGGAAGTTGGGTTTAAATCCCACGCGGTCCCGCCGCTGTAATAGAGGAGCTTTTTGTACTTTAAGCCACTGGAATATAATATTTTGGGAAGGCCACAAAAAGTGATGATACTTAAGCCAGAAGACCTGCCTATTTTTAAAACATCAAGATCCTACGGGAAATAGGAGGTGTTGTGCTTTGGTAAGTTATATTTTTTTAGAATTTTTATAACCTCTAGACGCAATGTCTAGGGGTTTTTTATTTCTAAGACTAAAGTTCTGATTTAACTAGAAATTAAAGTTATTCATATTTAGATTAAGTGTTATAAAGGGAAATATTTTTAGTACATATTGTTTTATTTGATGCAGAAATAGTTAAATCAAATTTTATCTTAAAATAAAAAGATGATAAATGGGAATACAAAATAAAAATATAATTTAAGGAGTAGAATTATTATGTCAAAAAAGAATCAAGTATTTATAGGATTTTTATTAATGTTCTTATTAATACCAAGAAGTGTTTCAGCTATGCATATCATGGAAGGATTTTTACAACCTAAATGGTGTATAGCATGGGGAGTTATAACTATACCATTTATAGTATTAGGATTATTCTCTATTAAAAACAAGGTTGGAAATAATCCAAGACTAAAGATTTTGTTAGCTATGGCAGGAGCTTATGCTTTTGTTCTTTCAGCATTAAAGCTTCCATCAGTTACAGGTAGTTGCTCACATCCTACAGGGGTTGGTCTTGCGGCAATATTATTTGGACCTACAGCAGCATCAGTTTTAGGACTTATCGTACTTTTATTCCAAGCATTACTTTTAGCTCATGGTGGTCTTACTACTCTTGGAGCTAATACTTTTTCAATGGCTGTAGTTGGGCCTTTAGTATCATACGGACTTTATAAATTAGTAAAAAAACTTAATGGACCAACATGGTTAGGTGTATTTTTAGCATCTGCTCTTGGAGATTTAGCAACTTACATGGTTACTTCAGTTCAATTAGGACTAGCCTTCCCAGCAGAGGTTGGAGGAGTTATGGCATCAGTTATGAAATTCATGGGTATATTTGCTGTTACTCAAGTTCCTCTAGCTATAAGTGAAGGAATATTAACAGTCATAATCTTTAATACAATAGAAAATTATGCAAAAGAAGATTTAATGGAACTTAACATTTTTTCAAAGGGGGTAAAATAATGAAAAATAAAAGAGTGTTAACTAATGTGATATTACTATTATTAGTTGTATTTATTACAATAATACCTTTCTTTGTAGCTAAAAATGGAGAGTTTGGTGGATCTGATGATCAAGCAGAAGAAGCAATAACACAAATTGATGAAAACTATGAACCATGGTTCTCACCATTATTTGAACCAGCTAGTGGAGAAATAGAAAGTTTATTATTTGCTCTTCAAGCTGCAATAGGTGCAGGGGTAATTGGCTTTGGATTAGGATATCTAAAAGGCAAAAAGAAAGTGAACGACGAAGTAAATGATAAACATAGATAAATATGCTTATGCATCTAAGTTAAAAAATATTAATCCATCGGAAAAGATGTTTTTTGCCTTAATTACTTTGTGCGTTTGTCTTTGGGCAAATAATTTTATTGTTTCTATGCTTATAATAAGTATTATGACTTTTTTAATAACAAAAGTAGGAAGAACAAAAATAAGAGTTTTTATAAAGTTAATGATGGTACCAATAGCTTTTTTAATAATTGGTATCCTAACAATTGTTGTTAGTTATTCATTAAAACAGGATACATTTTTAGTATCGTTTAAACTTTTTAATGGATGGATTGGAGTTTCAAAAAGTGGAATTATTCAAGGACTTAATATGTTCCTTAAGGTAATGGGATCTTTAAGTTGCTTATATTTTATATCCTTAACCACTCCAATGATAGATGTAATATCAGTTTTAGCTAAGCTTAAAGTACCAAGTTTTTTAATTGAGTTAATAAGCTTAGTGTACAGATTTATATTTATAATTTTAGAAACTTCAGAAATGATGTTTATATCGCAAAATTCAAGACTTGGATATAGAGATATAAAAACATCATATAAATCCTTAGGTGCTCTTGCATCAACACTATTTATACGTTCATTTAAGAGAGCTAATGATTTATATACTGCATTAGAAGCCAGAGGATATAATGGAGAACTTAAAGTTCTAGAAGAACAGGTTCAAAAAAGAAATTACATTTACATTATAACTATAATAATTAATCTTATTTTTATAGGAATAGCTATATTTATTAAGTAGAGTAGGAGGATTTTATGGAAGACTATATATTAAAAGTAGAAGAGCTTAATTATAATTATTCAGATGGAACTCATGCTCTAAAAGGTATAAATATGAATATAAAAAGAGGAGAGGTTACGGCTATATTAGGTGGAAATGGTGTTGGAAAATCAACTTTGTTTCAAAACTTTAATGGTATATTAAAGCCTTCTTCAGGAAGAATACTTTTTGACAATAAACCTATAGATTATTCAAGAAAAGGAATAATGAAACTTAGAGAATCTATAGGGATTGTTTTTCAGGATCCTGATAATCAACTTTTCTCAGCAAGTGTTTACCAAGATGTTTCCTTTGGTGCTGTTAATATGAAACTACCAGAAGATGAAATAAGAAAAAGAGTAGATAATGCATTAAAAAGAACTGGTATAGAACACTTGAAAAATAAGCCAACTCATT
This sequence comes from Clostridium perfringens, assembly GCF_016027375.1. Taxonomy (NCBI): domain Bacteria; kingdom Bacillati; phylum Bacillota; class Clostridia; order Eubacteriales; family Clostridiaceae; genus Clostridium; species Clostridium perfringens. The sequence continues at coordinate 68,865 of NZ_CP065681.1, read as the reverse complement.
GTTTAAGCTTTGGTCAAAAGAAAAGGGTAGCCATTGCAGGGGTACTAGTTATGGAGCCAAAGGTTTTAATACTAGATGAACCAACGGCAGGTTTAGATCCAATAGGCGTTTCAGAGATAATGAAGCTATTAGTAGAAATGCAAAAGGAGCTTGGCATAACAATAATAATAGCAACTCACGATATAGATATTGTTCCTTTATATTGTGATAATGTTTTTGTTATGAAAGAAGGAAGAGTAATATTACAAGGAAATCCTAAAGAGGTATTCGCTGAAAAAGAAGTTATAAGAAAAGTTAACTTAAGATTACCTAGAATCGGACATCTTATGGAGATTTTAAAAGAGAAGGATGGATTTGTATTTGATGAGTTAGATTTAACTATTGGACAGGCTAGAAAGACAATAAATTCTTGGAAAAACAAAATTTTTAATGATTAATATTTAAGTTAGATTAAATTAAGCAAGAAAGGCTTATACCAAATTAATTTGGTATAGGCCTTTTATTAATTTATAATAGTATTTTAGTATAAGAATAATTATATAAAAATTTATTTTTTTAAAAGTTTATACTAATTTTATATAGATTTTAATATTGTAAAGGAAATGTTTTAAAATTTCAAACTAAAAGTGTAATTTTTTTACAAAAAATAAGTGGCTTTTTAAAATAAAGAATTTTTTTTATGACAAAAAATAGTTTTTATTGGTAAAATATGAAATATAATTAAAAAGATAAAAGAGCAATTTAATATTTTATTAATAAGTTATGGTTAAAAAAGGATAAATAGTATAAAAACTCATAATAAATTAATAAATATCCATGGTCGAATTTTGTAATTCTAAAATTATTTACTAATTAGTTAAATAATTTTAGAATATAGTTAAAGGATGATTTATTATCTTAAATTATGGTTTCTCTTTAAATATAAATGATTTTAATAAATTATCTAAGTAATTAAAATTTTATAGGTAAGAAATATGATGTTTTAATAGGAGATGATATTAAAGATTAAAAAGGGAGAGTATGATAAGATGTTTACAAATGAGTTAAAAGATTTATTAGCAGGTTTATATCAGAAATATGGATGTACTCAAGAGGTTCTTCAACTTAGCAATATAATTGATGAAATTATAGTTAAAGAGCAAAGAGAAAGACTAAAAGAATATTATAAATCAAGAAAAAATAATATCTAATTTCAAAAGTTATAAAGCATATAAATATTATTAACTCTAAATTATGAAAAACAATTGAATTATGATTATTACAATTAATTTTAAGGGACTTAAGACTTGGATTTGGTTAACATATATTATAATAAAAAAATCTATATTACAGTTAGTAATATAGATTTTTTATTCATAATATGTATAATTAAACTTCTTTAAATTAATTAAAGTTTATTTAAATGATTTTATACTATTTAATCTATCTTCAAGTTTTTGTTCTGGAGATTTTTTGAAGTCATATCCATAAACGGCATTTTCAAAATCACCATAAGTTGGATTTGGAAGCACTATGTATTTTGTTCCAAAGAATTGAGCTTCTTTATCTACTATTTCTCTTCTTTGTTCATTAGACTTATTATCATATCCATCAGGGAAGTCACCTAAGTTATCTCCACAATAAATTGCAAGATTATAATTCTCTTTTATCTTATCCCATCTAGCATCTTTACTACTTGTATCTGTTTTTAAAAGTATATGATCCTTATCTGAATTTACAAAACCTAATTTTTGCATGTTTTTTATAGTTGCATCAAGTTCCTTTTCTTCACTTCTATTTGAAACGTAGAAAACTTCAAATCCTTTACTTTTAGCATAATCAGTAAAGTCTTTAGCTCCATCTATTGCAGCTGCATCAGCCATTTGTACCCACTCACCAAAGTTTTCCTTTGAGAATAATTCATTATGCTTTATTTCATACCCTGCATGAGGTGAATTATCTATTATTGTTTCATCAATATCTAAGGTAACTGCATAGGGTTTAGCAGTAGGTTCTTTCACCAATTCATCAACATATCTCTTTCCAGAGTTGTATGCTTCATATCTTAAAGCCTTTACTTCTCCAGAATTTTGTTGCCATAAAGTTGCTAAAACATTTCCTTTAACAATCTCTTCAACTGCATTAGCCTTTGTTGTTTGTTCTAACTTAGAGATTTGTTTTGCTTCTTGGTTGTTTTCATAAACTAAAGTACCTCCAGTTCCAACACCAATACCTATTATTGCTGATAATACAATTGCTGTAATTTTTGAGTTTCTCATAATCTCATCCTTTCGTTTGTTACATAAAAATGTACAAAGTATTAAAATAGTTATCAATGTGTTAACGCTTTCATTATATTTTATGTTTCTATTAAAATCAAGTATTTAATTAATAATATATATCTTTTAATAATCAATAATTGATATGTAAAATTATTCTTATAGAAATTTAATTAATAATTATGTAAATAAAAAAAGATAGTCAAATGACTATCTTTTCTATTAAATATAATCCATTGGATTTACATGTTGTCCATTAATTCTTATTTCAAAATGAGCATGAGGGCCTGTACTATATCCTGTAGAACCAACTAAAGAAACTACTTGTCCTTGTTTTACTTTTTGACCTACAGAAACTTTTAATTGAGATGCGTGAGCATATAGAGTACTGAATCCACCACCGTGATCTATTATAACCATATTTCCGTAAGCAGGATGATATTCAGCAGCGGTTACAACCCCATCTTTAGCAGCTACAAATGGAGTTCCTGTTGAAGCTGCAAAGTCTACACCTGTATGAACTTTATACTGACCAGTTACAGGGTGAACTCTTGGACCATATGAACTAGTTATGGTAGAAGAAGCAACTGGTCTTATAAATCCACTTGATGAATTACTAGTTGGAGATGCTGTGCTTGGAGTTTTAGTAAAATATGATTGAATTTCCTTTTCAATTTCATCTTCCCTATCTGCTAATTCTTTAAGTTCAGCATTCTTTTCAGCTTCTAATTCCTCTAATTCGTTTAATTGAGATTTATAAGTATTTAATGTATTTTCATGTTCAGCCTTAACTTCATTAAGACTTTTTTCTTTATCAAGAAGTTCGGCTTTTTTGCTAGCTAATGTAGATTTAGAAGTTTCAAGTTCAGTTTGTCTAACTTCAAGTTCATTTTTTAAAGCTTCAATCTCTTCAATAAGCTTATTATCTGTTTTAACAAGAGTTCTTATGTTTGCTATATTAGAGAATAATTCTCCAAAGTTTTTAGACTCAAGAATCATATATAAAAACTTATCGTTTAAGTTAGATTTATATACGTTTCTAAGTCTTTCACCTAATATTTCTTTCTTTAACTCTTGTTCTTTTTTAGCTTTTTCAATTTCAGTAGTATTTTCTTCAATTGATTTTTCTACTTTACTTATTTCTGAATCAGTTGAAGAAATTTCATTATTTAAAGTTTTTATCTTCTCTTCATATTCAGTAACCTTTGCTTGAGCTGAATTAAGCTCAGCTTGTTTAGCGTCAATGCTATCTTTAATTTCATCGAGCTTTCCCTTTTTAATTTCTTTTTCTTCTGTAATTTGTTTTTTCTCCTCTTGTAATTTATTAACTTCGGGATTTGCTTTAGTTATTAATGGTGCTGAAAAAGCACTAATCATTAAAAAGCTACTCATAAACAAAGATACAATTTTAAGTTTGTTCATTTAATCACCTATCTTTAATATATTTTTCGAGAGTTTTATAGTAATTTCAACAAATTATACCTTAAAACCCTTAGTAATATCCACAAAAAAATTGAAAATTTTAAGTTAACTTTTAAATAAAGGATTAACAAATGGTAAAAAAAGATTATTATATTACAAAAACAATAATATATGTAAAATTAATACATTAATAAGTATAAATAAGATATTTCTTATTATTAAAGAAATTAATATAATATTTATGTAAAAGTTTTTTTGTGGATTTTAAAGAATCAAAGCAAAATGTAAATTTAAATATATGGATGATTTTTAAGTATATACCTTATTCTTAAATTGTTTAGAATAATAGCTAAGATTTGGTTTAAGATAAAATTTAATCTAATATAATTAAATTATTGTTAGACTATTAGAAATTTTAAATATCAACACAAAAAAGAAGGGCAAATAGATAATTGATTAAAAGCTACCTCATATTAATTTATTTTATACAGGCATATTAAGATTAATTTTAAATAATCTTAATATGCCTCTTTTAAATTAGGGATATGTTTATTAATAGTTACCTAAATATTAATTTAGAGTTTTATTAATCAATATAAATATATTTTTGGATTATATGTTTTAGTGATTAAGATTGATACTGCTTGTCAATAATTAAAGTGAATTATAAAAGAGGGGGAATTTCTTATGGCTAGAAAATCATCTAAAAAATATTTAAAAGAGGCAAATGCTCAAATAATATTATTTGTTTTAATTATGATAATAATGAGAATGGTAGTTTTAAACTTTATGAGTGAAATATCAGGAATAGAGTTTGATGAATTATCTAAGGCTAGAATTTATAATGGAGATATTACAGCAACATTATTTTTAGAGAGTCTTGTTAATTTTTTTGGTAACTTCATTTTAGAAACATATAAAGGAATAATTTTGCTTGCAATAATAAATGTATTTATTGCTTCTTATATATTAACTAAAAAAGACTTTACAGGTAATTCTTATTTTAATATGGTCATAGCATATCTATTTTCAGCCATAATAACAGTATTTTTATTATTAGCTGGTATAATTTTATTTTTTGGCATAATGCAATGCATGGTAGTTATAAATTCATTAAAGATAGATGTGTCTTCAGAAATTTTATGGTTAGCCATATCTGTATTAGTAGGAGTAGTCTTTATAAAGTATTTTAGGAAAAGTGTAGTTTTTTCTTTATTTGCATTTTTAATAATATCAGTTTATGCTTCTTACTACACTGATATAGGTAAAAAAGCAATTAACACAGACTATGCTCAATATAGTCTAGAGGAGTTTGCTAATAATTTAAACTTAGTTGGAGAATAGATCTATGTGATTATATTTAATAGTAAATAAGTGTTTTCTATTTATTATTTAGTAAATTAAATTTAATCACTTTAATATATTTTTATTTATTAATTAAAAAACATAGAGAAAATTATATATAAATTAATATGAAAATCTATTTTTGTATGCAAAATGTAAGCGTATTTTTTATATAATCTAAAAATATAGTATAAAATAATACAATATTCTACAGAAAAGTATATTGAATGTAAATTTTATTTAAAACACTTTACCTAGTGTATCTATATAGGAAAAAGTAAGTATTTTAAAGAAAAATATAGAAATAATAATATATTTTATCTAAAACAGAGAGAAGTATTAAATTAAATATGGTTAAAATGGTAAGATAAATTTCGTCAGCAAGAGACACGGCAACAAAACATCAAATAAAAATTTGAAAAAAAGTTGTTGACAAAGTTTCTTAAAGATGTTAAAATAAGAAAGTCGCTTGAGGGCGACAAAGAAATGGTCTTTGAAAATTAAACAGAAGATATTAACATAAACCAGCAATTCTTTTATAAGTAATATGAGTATAGATTAAACTTTTAAATTGAGAGTTTGATCCTGGCTCAGGATGAACGCTGGCGGCGTGCTTAACACATGCAAGTCGAGCGATGAAGTTTCCTTCGGGAAATGGATTAGCGGCGGACGGGTGAGTAACACGTGGGTAACCTGCCTCATAGAGTGGAATAGCCTTCCGAAAGGAAGATTAATACCGCATAACGTTGAAAGATGGCATCATCATTCAACCAAAGGAGCAATCCGCTATGAGATGGACCCGCGGCGCATTAGCTAGTTGGTGGGGTAACGGCCTACCAAGGCGACGATGCGTAGCCGACCTGAGAGGGTGATCGGCCACATTGGGACTGAGACACGGCCCAGACTCCTACGGGAGGCAGCAGTGGGGAATATTGCACAATGGGGGAAACCCTGATGCAGCAACGCCGCGTGAGTGATGAAGGTTTTCGGATCGTAAAGCTCTGTCTTTGGGGAAGATAATGACGGTACCCAAGGAGGAAGCCACGGCTAACTACGTGCCAGCAGCCGCGGTAATACGTAGGTGGCGAGCGTTATCCGGATTTACTGGGCGTAAAGGGAGCGTAGGCGGATGATTAAGTGGGATGTGAAATACCCGGGCTCAACTTGGGTGCTGCATTCCAAACTGGTTATCTAGAGTGCAGGAGAGGAGAGTGGAATTCCTAGTGTAGCGGTGAAATGCGTAGAGATTAGGAAGAACACCAGTGGCGAAGGCGACTCTCTGGACTGTAACTGACGCTGAGGCTCGAAAGCGTGGGGAGCAAACAGGATTAGATACCCTGGTAGTCCACGCCGTAAACGATGAATACTAGGTGTGGGGGTTTCAACACCTCCGTGCCGCCGCTAACGCATTAAGTATTCCGCCTGGGGAGTACGGTCGCAAGATTAAAACTCAAAGGAATTGACGGGGACCCGCACAAGTAGCGGAGCATGTGGTTTAATTCGAAGCAACGCGAAGAACCTTACCTACACTTGACATCCCTTGCATTACTCTTAATCGAGGAAATCCCTTCGGGGACAAGGTGACAGGTGGTGCATGGTTGTCGTCAGCTCGTGTCGTGAGATGTTGGGTTAAGTCCCGCAACGAGCGCAACCCTTGTCGTTAGTTACTACCATTAAGTTGAGGACTCTAGCGAGACTGCCTGGGTTAACCAGGAGGAAGGTGGGGATGACGTCAAATCATCATGCCCCTTATGTGTAGGGCTACACACGTGCTACAATGGCTGGTACAGAGAGATGCAATACCGCGAGGTGGAGCCAAACTTAAAAACCAGTCTCAGTTCGGATTGTAGGCTGAAACTCGCCTACATGAAGCTGGAGTTACTAGTAATCGCGAATCAGAATGTCGCGGTGAATACGTTCCCGGGTCTTGTACACACCGCCCGTCACACCATGAGAGTTGGCAATACCCGAAGTCCGTGAGCTAACCGCAAGGAGGCAGCGGCCGAAGGTAGGGTCAGCGATTGGGGTGAAGTCGTAACAAGGTAGCCGTAGGAGAACCTGCGGCTGGATCACCTCCTTTCTAAGGAATACATCTTAGGACAACTAAGATGATAATGAATTCTGGATAATATCTCTGTTTAATTTTGAGAGACTATCTCTCAAAATTGTTCTTTGAAAATTGCACATAATTTAATTTATAGAAACAACAAGCCAAATTGGCAAAACCAATTTCTATTCTTTGTAAAATGAGAACTATAACTAATATAGGTCAAGCTACAAAGGGCGCATGGTGAATGCCTTGGCATCAGGAGCCGATGAAGGACGTGATAAGCTGCGATAAGCTTCGGGTAGGCGCACATAGCCTGAGATCCGAAGATCTCCGAATGAGGAAACTCACATGGGAAACCCCATGTATCATTAAGTGAATACATAGCTTAATGAAGGTAACCCAGGGAACTGAAACATCTAAGTACCTGGAGGAAGAGAAAGAAAAATCGATTTTCTTAGTAGCGGCGAGCGAAAGGGAAAGAGCCCAAACCGGAAACTTGTTTCCGGGGTTGTGGACATAGCATCAAAGTGGAGGCTATTGTAACTGAAGAGAACTGGAAAGTTCCACCGTAGAAGGTAATAGTCCTGTAAGTGAAACGAGAAGACCACGAGTTATGATCCAGAGTACCACGAGACACGTGAAACCTTGTGGGAAGCAGGGAGGACCACCTCCCAAGGCTAAATACTACCTGATGACCGATAGTGAAGCAGTACCGTGAGGGAAAGGTGAAAAGAACCCCGGGAGGGGAGTGAAATAGAACCTGAAACCGTGTGCCTACAACCGCTCAGAGCCCCTTATGAGGGTGATGAGGTGCTTTTTGTAGAACGAGCCAACGAGTTACGGTATGTAGCAAGGTTAAGTACTTAAGGTACGGAGCCGAAGGGAAACCGAGTCTGAATAGGGCGACTAGTTGCATGCCGTAGACCCGAAACCGGGTGACCTATCCATGGCCAGGTTGAAGCGAGGGTAAAACCTCGTGGAGGACCGAACCACGTTGCTGTTGAAAAAGCATGGGATGAGCTGTGGATAGCGGAGAAATTCCAATCGAACCCGGAGATAGCTGGTTCTCTCCGAAATAGCTTTAGGGCTAGCGTCGAGTATGAGTAGTGGAGGTAGAGCACTGAATGGGCTAGGGGGCATAGCGCTTACCGAACCTTATCAAACTCCGAATGCCACATACTTTGAGCTCGGCAGTCAGACTACGAATGATAAGATCCGTGGTCAAAAGGGAAACAGCCCAGATCGTCAGCTAAGGTCCCAAAGTGTAAGTTAAGTGGGAAAGGATGTGAGATTTCTAAGACAACTAGGATGTTGGCTTAGAAGCAGCCATTCATTAAAAGAGTGCGTAATAGCTCACTAGTCGAGAGATCTTGCGCCGAAAATGTAACGGGGCTAAACTTACCACCGAAGCTACGGGCTTGAACTTATGTTCAAGCGGTAGGAGAGCGTCGTAACCGGGCTGAAGTCGTACCGTAAGGAGCGGTGGACTGGTTACGAGTGAGAATGTTGGCATCAGTAGCGAGATGTGGGTGAGAATCCCACAGGCCGAAAACCTAAGGTTTCCTCAGGAAGGTTCGTCCGCTGAGGGTTAGTCGGGACCTAAGCCGAGGCCGAAAGGCGTAGGTGATGGACAACTGGTTGATATTCCAGTACCACTACCATCGTTATTATCGATGGCGTGACGCAGGAGGATAGTGTGTGCTAGCTATTGGATGCTAGTCTAAGCGTTTAGGTAGTGAGAGTAGGCAAATCCGCTCTCATAATGCTGAGGCGTGATGGGGAAGGTTCCACGGAACCGAAGTACATGATTCCACGCTGCCAAGAAAAGCGTCTAGAGAGAGAAGTAGTGCCCGTACCGCAAACCGACACAGGTAGGTGAGGAGAGAATCCTAAGGCCGGCGGAAGAATTACAGTTAAGGAACTCGGCAAATTGACCCCGTAAGTTCGCGAGAAGGGGTGCCTACGAGAGTAGGCCGCAGAGAATAGGCCCAAGCAACTGTTTAGCAAAAACACAGGTCTCTGCTAAAGCGTAAGCTGATGTATAGGGGCTGACGCCTGCCCGGTGCTGGAAGGTTAAGGGGAACACTTAGCGCAAGCGAAGGTGTGAACTTAAGCCCCAGTAAACGGCGGCCGTAACTATAACGGTCCTAAGGTAGCGAAATTCCTTGTCAGGTAAGTTCTGACCCGCACGAATGGCGTAATGACTTGGGCACTGTCTCAACTGTAAATCCGGCGAAGTTGTAGTGCGAGTGAAGATGCTCGCTACCCGCGATTGGACGGAAAGACCCCGTAGAGCTTTACTGTAGCTTAGCATTGAGTTTTGGTATTGTCTGTACAGGATAGGTGGGAGACTAGGAAACCAGGGCGTCAGCCTTGGTGGAGTCAACCTTGGGATACCACCCTGACAGTACTGAAATTCTAACTGGCGGCCATGAATCTGGTCACAGGACATTGTTAGGTGGGCAGTTTGACTGGGGCGGTCGCCTCCTAAAAAGTAACGGAGGCGCCCAAAGGTTCCCTCAGAACGGTCGGAAATCGTTCGAAGAGTGCAAAGGCAGAAGGGAGCCTGACTGCGACACCCACAAGTGGAGCAGGGACGAAAGTCGGGCTTAGTGATCCGGTGGTACCTCGTGGGAGGGCCATCGCTCAACGGATAAAAGCTACCTCGGGGATAACAGGCTGATCTCCCCCAAGAGTCCACATCGACGGGGAGGTTTGGCACCTCGATGTCGGCTCGTCGCATCCTGGGGCTGAAGTAGGTCCCAAGGGTTGGGCTGTTCGCCCATTAAAGCGGCACGCGAGCTGGGTTCAGAACGTCGTGAGACAGTTCGGTCCCTATCCGTCGCGGGCGTAGGAAATTTGAGAGGAGCTGTCCTTAGTACGAGAGGACCGGGATGGACTGACCTCTGGTGTACCAGTTGTTCCGCCAGGAGCACAGCTGGGTAGCTAAGTCGGGAATGGATAAACGCTGAAAGCATCTAAGCGTGAAGCCAACCTCAAGATGAGATTTCCCATAGCGTAAGCTAGTAAGATCCCTTGAAGAACACAAGGTTGATAGGTCGGGGGTGTAAGCATGGTAACATGTTCAGCTGACCGATACTAATAGATCGAGGGCTTGACCAAATATAGTAAATTAAATATGTGCAATTTTGAAAGAACAAAGTTCTTTTAAGGAAACTCACTAAATCAAGTTTAGGAGTATCATTTTAAAACGAAATCGAAGATTTCTGTAAAATGACATCTGGTGATGATGTTCTTTAGGGTAACACCCGTTCCCATTCCGAACACGACGGTTAAGCCTTTAGAAGCCGATGGTACTGCACGGGAGACTGTGTGGGAGAGTAGGTGGTCGCCAGGTTTTTATTTTATGGCTCGATAGCTCAGTCGGTAGAGCAGAGGACTGAAAATCCTCGTGTCGCTGGTTCGATTCCTGCTCGAGCCACCAAAAGCTTAGTGAATTATTCGCTAAGCTTTTTTTATACAATTAAATAGTAATTTAAAGTTATATTTATTAATAATATAGTTAAAGTCATAATTAAAATTGATTTTTAATATGAACTAAGATGAATATGAATAAGATAAAAAAGTAAAAGGAATATTTATAAAATTTATTTATGTAAATAAATTTTATAAATATTCCTTTTTAAATTTTAAATCCACAATAAGTAGTTTCTTAGTTCATAGCAATAAAAGGGGAAGTTATTAAGGATATATTGTTGGGGAAGTATCATTAATTATTTTAAAACTAAGAATTAATCTACTTATTAATCGTGGATATTTTAATTATGGACAAATAACGGATTAATATACATAAATTGTAAAAATAATTGAGAATAAATAAATATTTAAATTAATATGATTTAATAAGTTAATTAATATTTTGAATTGATATTATTAATAAATAAGAGCGTTTTGATATAGATCTTTAAACAATTAGTTTAGTGAGGTGTTTTAATGAAGGATATTGTTATAATTGGAACTGAAAACATAGGAAAAGAGGTTGTTAAAATAATAGAGGCTATAAATTCAAAAAGAAATACTTGGAATGTGTTAGGATTTATAAGTCTTAAAAAAGATGAAGAAGGAAGTAATATTGAGGGATATAGTGTTCTTGGATCTATAGATTCAATGTTTAATTATTTTGAAGGTAGAAAAAAAGATAAGTTTTATTTTTTTAAGAAATTAGAAAGTCAAAATGAATTATTTACGATTATAGCAATAGACAACTGTAAATTAAAAAAAGAAATAGAAAATAAGTTGAAAGATAAAATAAAATTTGCTACTATTATTCATCCTGATGTTACTTTTTTTAATAAACAAGAAGTTGGAGAGGGAACTATAATATATCCAGGATTAATTGGTGTAGGAAGATTTAAGCTAGGTAAACATGTTATTTTAAAACAAAAATGCTCTTTAGGAAATAATATTGAGATAGGAGATTATTCTTTTATATCTTTTAATAGTAATATTGATAGTAATGTAATGGTTAAAGAGGGATCTTATATTGAAGCTAATACTACAATACTGGCAAATAACAATATAGATAAAAATATTTATATAAAAGAAGGTTCAATATTATATTAAAATTATAATTATATTTTAGAGATATTATTTTGTTTTATATATAAATTAGAAGGTTCATATTAAATATAGTGTGAATCTTCTTTTATTTTTTTATATAATATAGATAATTATCAATATATTATATATTTAAATAGATGGTTTTCTTTGAATTAATAGAATAATTGGAAAGAATAGAATAATTGGAAAGAATAGAATAAGTGGGAAAATATAAGATGTGGAAAATTGAAGAAGTAGAAAATTGAAGAAGTGGAAAGAATAGAATAGGAGAGCTTTTTGAAAAAGAGGTTTATAAAAAGATTTATTTTAGAAATGGATTTATAATCTGTTAAATTATTAGAAATATTTTTGATAAAATCTAATATATTAATTAAATGTTAATTGTGTTCATAAAATATTCAAAAGTATGTTGACATAAAATAAGTAGAGAGTTATTATATAATTACAGACACCCAGTGGGGGGTGGATGTGAAATGTATAGGGAGCGATGAACATGAATGCAGAGAAAAAGAAAGCATTACAGTGCTTGAAGACAGCAAAAGGGCAAATTGAAGGAATAATCAGAATGATTGAAGATGAGAGATATTGTATAGATATTTCAAATCAAGTAATGGCTTCCCAAGCATTATTAAAGAAAGCTAATAAATTAATATTGCAACAACATATGCATAATTGTGTTAAGAGTGCTTTCGAAAATAATGAATCTAAAGATGAAAAAATTGAAGAGATATTAAGTGTACTAAATAAGCTAATAGATAAATAAATATTATATTTCTAATGATGTATTTAGTTTTATTATAATATAAAGTTCTTTAAATCTGTTGTTTCTAGAGTTTCAATTTAGTTTAGTTGAATCCCTAAAAGCAAATTTAGGATGCTCTATATTAATAAATTATTCTAATGATTTACTTAACTTTATTAAGGTAAAATTATTTAGATCTGTTGTTTTTGGAGATTCAAATTTTTTTATTTGAGTAGCTTAAAGCGAATTTAGAATAATTACTGTAATATTTTTAGCTTATTTAAAATAAAAATATTATTGATCTAATGATGTGAGTGATTTTATAAATAATATAAAGTTATTTGGATCTATTGTTTTGGAGGGTTTAAAGAAATTTATTTTTTTAAGCAATTCAAAGTGATTTTAGAGCAATAAGAGATAATTTTTATATATTAATCATTTAACTATATAAGTAATTTTATAGACAATATAAAATTACTTATAGCTGATGTTTATATTTTTAAAATTCTTTAATAAATTTAAGGTTATTTTAGAATAATGTATGCTTTTATCATAATAAATCGAAATTCTAATGATGTTTATAGCTTTGTATATAGTATAAAGTTATTTAGATCTGTTGTTTTTTAGGGTTCAAAAGTTGATTTTTGAGCAATTTAAAGCGAATTTAGAATTAATGAATTTTTTTAAAAATTTAATTTTTATGAGTTTTTCTTTAAGTATATTAATAATAAAGTTAATAAATTAGAATTTAAGCTTGATAAATTAGGACATAGACTTAAAGAATATATATTTGACTTATAATAGGAAAAATAGAATGTGCATCCTGTGCAGCAACCATTGAGAATATGTTAAATAAAATGGGTGGTGTAGAGAATGTAAGTTTAGATTTTTTTTAAGGTTACATCCAACTATGATTCTAATAGGGTTGAAATAAGAGAGATTAGAGAAAGTTTAATAAGTTAGAATATAAGATTATAAGTCAAAGAATAAATTTTAAGATAAATAATTAAGAGAAGTTATATCAAAGGTGTATATTTTTGATATAACTTTTCTTTTTGTTTAATATGTAAAATATTTACAATTAAATCCAAAATGAAAGAAAATGAGATTTAATTTTATCTAATTTGAATAAATGGGCTAAAATACGATTTTATTTTTTGTAAGAAAACATATATACTAATTATATGGCAAATATTTACAAAATGAAGTCGAAAATATAATAATATATAAGTGAAGAAATAGTAAAGTAGAGTTGATAATTAAAATTACAAGCTTTATATTAATTAAGTTTGATTCATATGTGAAAAATAAAAGATTTATTAGGTACCATTAGAATTAGCACTAAAATATTCATTAATATTAGTATGAATATAGTTGCAAATAATAAAATAGTAAAAATATTTTGATATATAGAATATGTCAGTTTTTATAAGGTTATAGTTTTATTAATTAAGTTGAAAATATGCATAATATGAGGAATATGCTAAGTTGTTATTAAAAGTAGGGTAACTATTCTTAAAATTTAGGGGGATTTAAAATGGAGAATTTATTAAAGGATTATTCCAATGAAGAGGTTTTAAAAGCACTTAAGATAGTAACTGAGTTGAAATTAGAAAGAGAACAAGGAGACTTACCTGAATTTATTAGGGGGAGGGTTTCAGAGGTTTCTGAAGATGAGTTTGATTTAATACAAGCATACAATTATTATATGAGAGAATTGAGAAGGGGATCAGTTCTTTTAAGTGAGGAAGAGACAGAAAAGTGCGGATTTAATAGTAGGTTAGCTATAGATGTTGAGTTAAAGGATTTAATAATTTTTTTAAATACTCAGCCTAATATAAAAACTTTATATTCTTGTTCTGGACATCAGTTTGTAAGAGGACAAATAACATTTGAGGGGCTTTTAAAATTTCCTCAAGTAGATGATTTTAAAATTGAATATGCAGATGAAAGAGATGAGACAAAAGTAAGTTTTGATATACCAGAAAGAAGTTACGATTATTTAAATAAGCTTAGAAAGTTATACAATTATTTTTATTTAATCAATTATAATAATTTAAAAACTTTAACTAGGGATGAGGTTAGTGCAATCAAGATAAAAGAAAATTGTACTGCATAAAAAAATTACCCCGTTAAGTAGATTTTAAACAGTATTTTATACTGTGTTTACTTAGCGGGGTGTAATTTAATATAATAAAGCTTTTAAATTTATAAGAAAATAAGTTGTTTCAAAAAGGTATTTTCATAAGTATTTTCTTAATGTACTTCATAAATATCAGAAAGCTCTAACTCTATATTTTTATCATCTGTTATATAATCAACTAAATTATTGCTTTCTTCTGTGTAATTTAATTTTACATTTGGTAGCCATACTATAAATTCTGAACCTTTTATTCCATCACTTATAAGTTCAATTTTACCATCATGCAGTTCTGCAATGGACTTTACAATGCTAAGACCTATTCCACTACCTTCATTTCTTCTTTTTAAGGATTTATCAGCTTGTACAAATCTATCAAAAATTGATGCTTGCATTTCTTTGGGAATACCAATTCCATTATCTTTTATGCTTATTTTAACCCAATCCTTTGAGATGTTTAAATCTACAAATATTTCACCATGATTTTGGGTGAATTTTATTGCGTTTGAAAGTAAGTTAAGAATTAATCTTTCAATTTTTACAGGATCACATTTTATTATGTTTTCTTCAACATTAGTATCAAAGATTATATTAATATCCTTATTTTCAGAATGAGGAATAACCAAAGATACTATATTTTCTACAAGGAATACTATATCTCTATTAGTAAAATCAGCTTTTAAAAATCCAACTTCAATTTTACTAACATCAATAAGGTTATTTATAAGTCTAAGCATTCTATAACAATTTATCTTAAGACCTTGCTTATATTTATCATAGAAGTTATTAAAGTCCATAGGGTCAGTTTCATGCTTAGAATTTAATAACTGTATTGTAGAATAGATAATATTAAGTGGTGTTCTAAGCTCATGTGATATATTGGCGAAAAATTCATTTCTTATTTGTTCATAAGCCTTAGCTTCTTTAAATTTTATAGCTAAATTTTCAAGACGTTTTTTAGAGGTTAAGTTTTTTGCAACTATAACTTTTCCATAAGGAATTTCATTATTATCATTTAAAGTTCTAATTATAGATTCTACATATACAAAGGAATGTTTACCAACAAGTTTACATTTAATACTATCTTCCTCATCTTCTAGTTTTAATTGATTTAATATCTCATCATTTTTACCTAAAAGGTTTATTATAGGCATTCCTATAATTTCTTCATAGGTATAATTTAATGTTTTTAATACAGAATCATTAACATATGTAATTAAACCATTATTATCAACACTTATTATTAAATCCTGTACGTTATTATTTATACAACTTAATAATTGTTCATTTCTTTTAATATTTTTTGTTAGGGTATATTCTTCGGTTATATCTTTTAAATTCACAGCAAAATAATTTTTATTTTCAACATTTAATATCTGTATGTAGGCACTTACTATTTTGCCATTTTTTAAAATAAGCTTACCTTCCCAGTTGCCCTTATTAAAAAGTGCTTTAGTAGCATTTTTTTCAGAGTCATCTATAAAAATCGAATCTACAAATAATTTTTCTACCTCTTTAAGTTGATCTTTTAATTTAGTTGATTTGCAATAGCGTTCTCTTATTGTCTTGTTTGTATATATAACCTTCTTTTTATTATCATATAAAATTATAGAACTACTAGTATTAAATTCAACTAAGTGATAAAAAACTTGAAGTTCATTTTGTAGTAAAGAGCTTCTTTTGTTTTTAGCTGTAATTTCATTAAAAACTCCACTTATAGCCAATAAAAATGAGAGTATGGTAAGCAGAAGAACAACATTATTGGTTTTTAAAAGTGTTATATTTGGAAGAAGTACTTCACAAATCCAATATAATCCTCTAAGGGCTATTAAAAGAATACTAGCAATTATAAATGAATATATTAACTCACAATCATCTAAAGATTTCTTTGATAAGAATATGCAAGCGATTATGTATAGGATAATAATCATAGTCATTAAAGTAGCATAAAAATAAATATCTTTAGCAAATAAATTGTTAGAAAAAATTCTATAGTTAATCATAGGTGTTATAACTGAAAATGAAAAAACTACTATTGATGTAATTATTTTATGTTTAGTAATAAGAGGGGATATTCCTTTCTTATTAAAGGCAACATAAAAAAGCAAAATTATCCTAAATATTGCGTGTATAAAAATAAACTTATCGAATATTATTAGGTTATGTCCTTTAGTAATTAAAAGTTCTACAGATAAATTCATATATATTAAAGAGATTATAAAAAAATCATCTTTTTTGGTGCTTGAATAGTATATTAATGAACTTATGTATGCCATTGTTCCTAATATTAATGATAAACTTAATGAGAAACTTGGCATAGAATTACCAGGAATAAACTCTATATTTTTTCTAATAAGCACTTTATAGGATAAATCTATTAGCAATATAAAAAATATAGAGAAAACTATAAAAATGGATAGTTTTATTATTCTTTGAGTTTCTAATTTATTTTTATCATCATTAAAAATATGAAAAAATATTGGGTTATCCATGTTTTAAATCTCCTTAATATAAGAGTTATTAAAATTATATTTTATAGCATATATTAGATTTTAACACAGATATATGCATATATTCACAAAAAAGTTAAAAATATAATATTAAAAATACAATATAATTAAAAATAGTGTAATATTAAGTTGTTTTTAATTATAAAATTTATATATTTAATTATAAATTCATATTAAGTTTAAATCATATTTAAAATATAAAAGTATTATATTAGATATGATAAAAGATTAATTGAGTATTTTAAAATTATAATTTTTTAAGATATCTTCATATTTATATAAATTATGGGAAATATAAATATAGGGTAATAGCTACATTATATTAATGATTAAATTAGGAGAAGTAATATGAATACTGTTTTAAAACAAAGGAAAAGATTAGATTATTTAGACATTGCAAAGGGACTTCTTATAATAAGTGTTGTATTATGTCATTCGCCTTTTGAAAATGCTTATTATCTTTATTGGTTTCACATGCCAGCCTTTTTTATAATAAGTGGAATGTTATATAAAAGAGGAATGAACATAAAGGAGCAAGCAATAAAGTTTTTTGTTCCTTATGCTATATTTTCATTAATAGATATTAGTTTTAATTATATTATGTATTATCATGGGAATTTTTCCTTAGGTGATTTAATACATGAAATTATCAAATATGCATATGGTGGAAAGGCCACATGGGGAGTATTTTGGTTTATACCTGTAATGTTTGTTACAAAGGTAGTATTTGATCAATTAAATAAGAGATTAACATCTAAGAAGTTAGCTTTTGTGTGTATATTAAGTTATATATTAGCTCACATATATTCTATGAGTTTTATACCATCAAGTGTAACTGATATAACTGAAAATCAATTTGTATTTTGGAATTTAGATACTGTTTTAATAACATTGCCATACTATGCATTAGGATACTATATAACTAAATTAAATATACAAAGGGTGTTTAAAGAAACTTCTACATTAATTTTATCAAGTATAGGGGTAGTAGCTATGTTTATACTAAATAGTAGTATTGGAATATACTATTACTTAAATATAAAATACTCTTACTATAAGGATCCTATTTTTGATATATTAATGCCAGTTACCATAACAATTTTTATACTTTCCTTAAGTTATCAGATTAGTAAGTTTAAGTATAAGAAATTATTTACTATAATTGGAGCTAACTCTCTTGTAATAATGTATTTACATAAACAAGTTGCAACTTTATTTATGGATGTATTTAATTATGGGTATATAATGTTTACTATAATTGGAGTATGTTTACCACTTCTTATGATGGTATTAATAAATAAAAGTATTGTCAGCAAATTTTTATTTAATGGAGATCTTACTTTCTATAGAAAGATTAAAGATATTAAGGATATAGAACCAAAGGATATAATTATAGATAATAAATAGTTATTAAGGCTTAGAAAAGTTTTTCTAAGCCTTTTTTGTAATATTTAATCTTAAAGAATAATATAATCTTACAACAAGAAGTATATAATGGAGGTTATATATGTTAAGGAGAGAAAAAGCGTGTATTAAGGAGTTTTATTTAAACAATAGAAGAGGCTTAGTAGACACTAATGGTTGTGTATATTTAGATGGTAGGTATGCAGGAATTTTAAAACCAAGTGGAGCTATATATATAGAAGGAAGAAGAGGATTTATAAAGAAGAATGGAGATATTTATTTAGATGGTATATTAATTGGAACTTTAAATAATTATAGTATTGTATATTAATATTTTAAAAGTTATGAGATATGTAATTATTTCATAACTTTTTTATATTTTAAATGTTTTAACCTAAAAATTAAAGGTATATAATATAATAAGGAATTCACAAAATATTTATAAAATAACTGTGAATGGAGGTGTTACCATGGCAATGGAAAGAAAGAACTTTAATAATTATAAGGAAGTATCCCTATTAATAATGTTAATTCCAATGTTATTTATTTTAATAGATACCTTAGGGAGAATGAATTCTAAAATAAATAATAAAAATTTATTTGAAATTATATTTAATGAGATATTTTTATATAGAGAAGTTATAGTTAAGTTTATAATAGCCATAGTTGTCATATTTGTTATAACAAAGATAAAAATTATAAAAGAGAAATTTATACTAGGTGACTTTAAAATTATAATAGGATATACCACACTAGGAGTAATAAGTTATAAATTTTTTGGAAGTGCATATGGACTTTCTAAATCATTAGATGTATATGTTATGTGCATAATAGCTATGATTTTTATATTGTCAGGAATAAGAGAAATTATGTCATCTATAGATAACATAAATATTAATATTGAGGAGAAAAGTAACTTTGAAAGGTTAGTATATACAAGAGTTAAGTATTTAGGAATAATTTATTTTATAATATTTGCAATATTAATAGCTATAGAAAATTTAAACAGTATAATGTCTAGTGATTTTATAGCAAGTTTAATTAGCAATTATAATCAGCATTATAATAATATGGCTAGAGTGATTTCAGTATTAGGAGTGGTTTTAATAGTAGCTCTAATACTTATAATTAAAAAATCATTTTCTAACTTAAATTTATGCTATGAAGAATATATTTACATAATAAAACATAAAACTGTTACTGAAGAGATTAAAAAAGATATAGATTTTGTTAATCTTAAAGTTGAGGCTAATAAAAAATACATTAATAATAAATTTAAAAAGCTTGAAGACAAAAAAGCTCAAGTATTATTAAAAGGTATTTTTGATTTATTTAAAGATAACAAGCATTAAACAATATATATGCTTAGAGGGGAAAGTATGGAGAGTAAAAAAAGTACAAATTTTGATTTTATATTAAAAACAAGTATTGAAAGCTATTATGATTTATTGAAAAATGCTGAAAAGGCATGGGAGACCCATGCAGCTTTAACATATATCGCTTTAAGAATGGTTGTGGAAGACTTATTAATTAAGCTTGAAGAAAAATATGAAATAAATAGAGATAAAGAAGCTAATTTTAAGAGCACCTTAAATAATTTAAAAGAATATGTTCCAAGTTGGATAATTGAGTATGGGGAATATATAAGAATTAAAGGGGAGAAAAGTGCTAATAAAGAAATTGATAGCAATTTAGAAGAAAATAGTACATTATTAGCACTAAAGAAAGTGCATGAAATTTTAATATGGTACTTAAAAAATGTAACTAAAGAGATGAGCTTAGAGGCAGATTATAGTTTCATTACTCCAGAAAGCATAAAAGAGAGTGAATGTGACTTAGCAATAGATAAAAAGGTCCTTGAAAATAAGGAAAAATTTATTATAAGTCTAGAAAAACAAATAAAAACTAATAGTGATGATGAAAAAAAGCAAGAAGAGCTTGAGGAACTTTTAAGAAATGTTAAGGAAGAAAAGAAGGAGCTTACAGAAAAACTAGAGAAGAAAGAGTTAGAGCTTCAGGAAGTTTTAAATAGTTTTAAAGAACTTCAAGTTAAACTTACTACTTATATAGAGAAGGATCAATCTGCTGAAGAAAATAATAATAAATATCCAGACTTTTATAAGGGGTTTTTATCCTTACAAGGATATGAACTTAGGGTTGTCTATGCCTTTTTGAAGAGTTTAAGTTTAGGAAGTATTTTCTTAAATAAATCTAAAAGTATATTTTTAAAATCTCAAAGGAAAGAATTTTTAAAGTTTATTGAAAAAGAGGTAGAGGACTTAAAAAAATATTCTGACGGGATTTTAAAATTAAAGTTATATTATATTTTATTAAAGCTTACTAATACGCCAGTGGCCTCAGTTGCAGATAAGGAAACCTTTGATAAATCTTTAGATAGTATAGTTGAGAAGGCTTATTTTATAATTGAAAGCCGTAATGGATTTAATGGGAAGGTATATAAATTAGAGGCTATAATAAATTATTACTTAATAGTAATAATGAATAGTTTGTCAGCTGAAATAAATCATGAAGAGGATAACAAAGACAAGGTTTCTGATATAATTTATGAAGTTTTAAGAACAATACCTTTAGATGAGAGAAAAATCATATTAAATAAGATGAATTTTACAGATATATCTGAGGGGGCAATTAAGGAAAATATAAGATTAAATCAAGTAGAGTTTTTAAAAGCTGCCTTAGACTGTGGAATAAGTGAGAGCTCTGAATTTGTTATAAGATCAGTTTTTTCAATTTATGTAGCCTTTCAAAAAGATTTTGATTTTTATGAATTTAGAACTAGACATGATATGTTAAGAGCGTATATAGGTCCTTTATTATTAGTAGTTCTTTTAAAGGAGTTTAAAATTTCAAGAGAGAATTTAGTGCCTATTTTTGTAATGGAAATAAGCATATCAAATAAAATATTAAGAAAAGAAAGAAGAGAAAAAATATACTATAATCAGTTAGTTCAAGCTTGGTTAGAAGAAAAAGAGAAATATGATAAAATACTTTCAGAAAAAAATAACTTAGAAAAAAATCTTAAGGAAGTGCAAGAGGCAAGGGAGTTATTATTAACAAATGAGAGAAAATTCGTAGCTGAAAAAGATAAT
This sequence comes from Clostridium perfringens, assembly GCF_016027375.1. Lineage (NCBI taxonomy): Bacteria > Bacillati > Bacillota > Clostridia > Eubacteriales > Clostridiaceae > Clostridium > Clostridium perfringens. The sequence continues at coordinate 47,304 of NZ_CP065681.1, read as the reverse complement.
ACTGAAAATGCTATAAAATCTCAATGGGATATGTTTAAAGAGAAGGCTCTTCAGTCTGAGGAGATTAAATCCTTTAATTCTTATGAAGAGTATAAAAGGGCTGTTAATCAAAAAAATCTCATAGAGGTGTCAGAAGAGCATAGTCTTAAGGATAGGGGTATTATTAAAAACTTTTTCTCATTAGATACATGGAAGTACAAACTAAATAAATTAGAAATAAGTAAAAATATAAAAGTTTTAGAAGAAAAGCTTATTGAAGAGGCCAAGGAGTCTGGAGTTTTTGAAAATGAGCTTTTAACCATAAGAGAATTAGAAAAAATATTGGCAGATAAAGAGAGTGGCTTAGAAGACATAAGAGTTGATTTAAAAGAAAATTCAGTTGAAAATGAAAAGTTAAATAGACTAATAAGTAACAGCAATAAACTTATGGAAAAGTTTAAAGAAGATAACTTTGATTTTGCTAAATAAAAAAGCTGGTATTTTTATACCAGCTTTAAATTTATAAATTATGCTAACTTCTACATACTATATTATTATTTGGACAAATAAATTTTGTTACAATTCTCATAAAGGTGAAAAAGAACAATTTTTGAAAGTTCTTAGTTTAATTAGCATTATCTATAAATTTTACTTAATTATAACACAAATTTAGTTATATAAATATAACTTTTTTTCTAATATAATAAATTTTGTAGAGATATATAACAAATAGATAATTAGAGATATTATGAAAAAAATCTTAAGGATTAAATAAGTGGTTTAATAATTTTATTTTAATTTTGAAAAGTGTTATTGTATTATTTTTATATACAATTTGTTGTAATAAACAGAACTATTGAAAGTGAACAATTAGGATATTATAATAAAATTTTGAGGTTTGAAGAGAATTAGAGATTAAGAAGTAATAAAAAATATAGAAAGATACAAAGTAGATAAGTGAGGGATAAAGATGAAAAGATTCCTAGCTGTAGGAATAATAGGTGTTTTGGTTGCTGGAATATCAGTTTTTGGAATAGAGGAATTTAAGCATAAGAGAGTTAAGGGATTAGAAGCTAAGGTGTTTCAGGCAAAAACTTATATTAATCATGGAGATTTAGTAAATGCAGAAATTATGCTTAATATAATAAAAGAAGAAAACCTTGATTTAAAAGATAAAAATGTTCAAGAAGATATATTAGAAATAGAAAATAGCATAGATTCAAATAAGGATAGCTTTAGGGATAAACCAATAAAGAATTTAGAGGATTTAAGTGTAGATCAAAAGAAAGTAGAGCTTCTAAATATTTATTTAGAAAATAATGAATTTTCACCAGATGTTCGTAGTATTGAGTCAGCAGGTAAGGAATACTATATTCAGTTTAGAAAATCTAAAAAGCTTCCTTTAGATAAAAATAAGGATTTTAGCAATAAAAAGGGATATATTTTAAAACCTATAAGAACCTCAAAAAGATTTTTTGAAGATACTTGCTTAATATTTGATGTTGAAAAACCATATTATATAAATAAAAATATATATTATAAATTTGTTGAAATGCCTGTAAGTAGTTATTTCGGTGAAGATGACAAAGAGATATGGTACTTTGCTGATTTAAACTTTAATATAATTAGCAAAGAAAATTTAGAGTTTTATATTAATAATAAAGATGTTTTAGATAGTAATAATAATATTTTAAGCAATTATAATTTAACTAATTATATAGAAGATGAATATTTATATTAAAAATATTTAAAATAATTTTTGTCAATATTTTGAAAAAGATATTGACAAAAGCGCTTGAAAACGTTATTATAAAATTAAGATAATTATTTAAGATTTAGTGTGGTAGGATTGATAAAAGCCTAAATTAAATGTGTTTATTTGTTCATTTAATTTAGGCTTTTTATTGTTTTATTATATTTTATTTAGTTAAGGTTACATCCATTTGAGGATATGGAATAGTTATGTTTTCCTCATCAAATCTTAATTTAACTTCCTCTAATAAGCTAAAATGAACCTTCCAATAATCTTCTTGTTTAGTCCAAACTCTAACAGTAAAATCTATAGAGCTTGCAGCATGTTGGCTTATACCTACAAATGCTTCAGGTGTTTTTAAAATTAACTCATTTTTATTTATAATATCCCAAAGAACATTTTTAACTTTGATTATGTCGTCATCATATCCAACGCTAAATACTAAATCAACTCTTCTAGTATCCTTTGATGAATAGTTTATAAGACTTCCATTAGCTAGTGTACCATTTGGAATAAGTATTTCCTTGTTATCTGGCGTTACTAGATGAGTATAGAACACAGTTATTCTTTCAACAGTTCCAGAATATCCTGAGGCTTCTATAAAATCATTAACTCTAAAAGGTCTTAATAAAAGAATTATTACTCCACCAGCAAAATTAGATAAACTTCCTTGTAAGGCAAGTCCAACTGCTAAACCTGCTGAAGCTATAAGAGCTGCTAGTCCAGCTATATCAAATCCAACATAACTCATTAGGGTTATAACTAGAAGAACTTTTAGAGACACCTCTGAAAAAGCTTCTGCAAATGATGTTAATGTAGGATCTACATTTCTACTTTTCATTATATTAGCTAAAATCTTAATTACTTTATTGATAATTTTCCATCCAATATAAAGTAGAATTAAACCAATTACTAATTTAAAGCCATTAGTTGTAATCCAAGATAAAAGCTTCTCGTACATCTTACTAAGATCAAACTTCATCAATAAACCTCCTATAAATTATTACTTATTACTAAAGCAAAATATATTATAAATTTTCTTTCGACAAATATCAACTAAAAAGAAGGTATGTCCATAGATAATAAGGTATGCTTTAGTAACATATACTATGCTAAAAATTAAATTTCTTTAGTAAATAAATTAACTATTAAAAATAATAATGAATTTATGTTTATAAATTTTAAAATTAGGGAAGTATATAAGGTGAAAAGACCTTATAAAAACCATAGTTTTGGGCAGAACTATGGGGTGGCATTACTAGGGAAAGAGCTATGGATACTCCATAGCTCTAATTTTATATAGTATTTATATTAAAAGAAATATGAAATTAAAGGATAAAGTCATATAAAAAAGGGCTTATACCAAAGTAACTTCTTAACAAAACTTCTAAAATGTATCTTAAGAAATTATGAGATTCAAGCCATTCTATAGATTATATAACATTGGGAGTAAGCACTATAGATTTTCAATTTAATAATTCTCAAGATGTTTATAAGTTTTATATTTAAGTTTTTGATATAATCCCTTTTTCTAATATATTTTTAGGAGTATAAATTATCTATTAAATCTTATAAAGTCTAATTCATTTGAAATTGCTATGTTATAAACATAAGAATTAGCAACTTCATTTATGAATCTTTCTTTCATTTCTTCATTTAATTCAATATTGTTAAGTTTATTATGATAGTTCATAACGAAACCTTTCATTTCAGGTCCATCACTTAAAGTTTCATATTTGTAGTAATTTAATCCTTCTTCATCTATTTTATATAAATCTTTTACCATACCATAGATTGTTCTTCCACCAAATAAATCTGCAAGATATCTAGTATAAGCATGTGCTACTAAAAGTTCAGGAGCAGTTTCGCCTATTTCATTTATTCTAGCAACGTAAGCTCTTGTAGAAGCTAATGGTTTCATTGTATTTAAGTTTTCTCCTAATAAGAATTTTAAATCTTTAAGTATAGCTTCAGCACGATAAATTTCAGGAAGTACAAAGTCTTTAACTACTTTGTTATCTTTGCATTTTTCTAAGTTAACTTCTATTGCGTTATAAACTTCGTAAAGATTATAAAGATATTCAGCGTAGCTTTCAGTAGAAGCTTTTCCTTCTAATAATCTTTTTAAGAATCCTGTTTTTTCAGCTACAGCATGTAAATCGTTACTATTGTTTTTTATATCCATCATAAATGAGTTCATTAAAATCACCTCGTAAATCTATTCAAAATTTTAATATGTTAAAGTTTTAATATCTCTTTTATAAATTTAATATACTACTTAAAAATATCATCATCAAATAAGATATTTTACGAATTAGGTTCATAAAATAATTATTTTTTATACAATTTGATAATAAAATATATATTTTTTTGAAAGTTAAGCTAATAATTATTTGAGAATAATTATTATTAATAAAAATACTAGAATTTTATAAAAAATATAAATTTAAAATAGCAATTTATGCTATAAAATATTTATCAAAATCTTATTAAATATAAATAGGGTTTAGTATAATGTTTATAAGGATTAAAGTTAGAAATAATCTTATGTAAAGAGGAAAGTTTCTATAAATTTAAAAAGGTGTTAGGAGAGATGCGGAATGAGGATACTTCACACTGCTGATTGGCATTTAGGAAAAAATTTAGAAGGATTAAGTCGTATGGATGAGCAAGAACGATTTTTAGAGGATTTTGTTCACATAGTAAAGGATAATAATATAGATTTAGTTATTATAGCAGGGGATGTATATGATTCTAGTAATCCTCCAGCTAGGGCAGAAAAAATGTTTTATGATACCTTAAAAAAGATATCAGCTAATGGAGAGAGGATGACTTTAGTTATTTCAGGGAACCATGATAATCCAGAAAGATTAGTGGCTGCAGGTCCCTTAGCAAGAGAACATGGTATAGTGATGGTTGGAACTCCTAAGAGTATAGTTGAAGTAGGGGAATATGGAAGAAATAAAGTTTTAAATTCAGGAGAAGGATTTATTGAATTAGATATAAATGGAGAAAAGTCTGTAATATTAACTGTTCCATATCCAAGTGAAAAGAGATTAAATGAAGTTTTATATGGTGCAATGGATGAAACTTGTGAGAGAATAAAAAGTTATAGTGATAGAATAAAGCTTTTATTTGATTCTCTTAAAGGAAATTTTAAAGAAGATACAATTAACCTAGTAGTATCTCACCTTTTTGCAACGGGAGCAGAAAATACTGGTTCAGAGAGAAATATAGAGCTTGGAGGAAGTTTCATTGTTGATAAGGAATGTTTCCCAGAAGAAGCCCAATATATTGCTTTAGGACATATACACAAGCCTATGATTATACCAGGAACTAATAAAAAGATAAGATATGCAGGTTCACCACTTCAATATAATAAAAAAGAAATAAGCTTTGAAAAAAAGTGTTTTATTGTAGATGTTAAAGCAAATGAGGAAGCAAATATAGATGAAATAAAATTTGATGTGTACAAGCCTATAGAAGTTTGGAAGTGTGATAGCATAGATGAAGCCATTTACAAATGTGAAGAAAATAAAGATAGAGAATGTTGGGTTTATTTAGAAATAAAAACAGATAGATATATAAGAGAAGATGAAATAAAGGCCATGAAGAAGCTTAAAGGGGATATTATTGAAATTATTCCTAAGATAACACTAGATGAAGAGGAGAATGATGAAAGAAGTTTTTCAGAAAAATCTTTTGAAGAATTATTCACTGACTTTTATGAAAAGGAAAGAGGGGTTAAGCCAGAGGAAGATTTATTAGAGCTTTTACTTAATATAGTTAAAGAGGAAGGGGATGAAGAAAATGAAACCAATTAGGCTAGAGGTTAAGGGATTAAATAGTTTTATAGATAAGCAAGTTGTTGAATTTGATAAGTTAACAGAGAGAGGGCTTTTTGGTATTTTTGGACCTACTGGAAGTGGAAAATCTACAATTCTAGATGGAATAACCCTTGCTTTATATGGTGATATTGCAAGAAAAAGCTCAAACTATATAAATACTAACTGTGATGGTGTCTATGTAAGTTATGAGTTTCAAATAACAGGTAATGAAGTAAAAAGGTATAGAGTTGATAGGGAATTTAAAAGAGATAATAAAAGTGGCGGAATAAGAAATAAAAGTTCAAAGATAATTGATATAACAGGCGGAGTTGAAAATGTACTAGAGGAAAAGGCAAAGGCTGTAACTTCAAAGTGTGAGGAGATTATAGGGCTAAAATTAGATGATTTTATGAGGACTGTTGTTCTTCCACAAGGAAAGTTTAGTGAATTTCTTAAGCTAGAAGGAAAAGAGAGAAGAAATATGCTTGAGAGATTATTTAATCTTAGAAAATATGGTGATGATCTTTCTAGTAAGCTTAGTTTTGAAATAAGAAAAGAAAAAGATAAGATGAATGTCTTAGAAGGACAATTAAAGGGATATGAGGGAATTAGCGAAGAAGCTTTAAAAGCAAAGGAAGAAGAAATTAAGGAAATCAACTTAAGTATTAAAAGTAAAGAAGAGTTATTAAATAAGATAAAAAAAGAATTTGAGGAAGCGGAAAAAGTTTGGAATACTCAAAAAGAACTTTATGACAAAAGAATTGAAGAAGAGAGTTTAGTAAGTAGAAGTGAGGAAATAAAATCTTTTAAAGAAAGGGTTGAAATTTCAAATAAGGCGGATAAGGTAATAGTATTTATAAATAATCTTGAAGATATTTTAAAGGAAATAAATAAAGAGGATTTAAAATTTAGTGAGTTAAATAAGAAATTAGAGGAACTTATAAATTTAAGAGAAGAAAATAAGCTAAAGTTTGAAGAGGTTGCTAAAAAGAAGGAAGAAAAATTACCTGACTTAAGATTAAAGAAGGAAAAGTTATTAGAAAGCCAAAAGGAAAGAGAGATACTTTTTCAAATAAAGGCTGATGGGGTTAAATTAAAGGAAGCTTGCAAGAAGATTTTTGAGGATAGAAGTAAATGTGATACTAAATTAAATTCTATAGAAGAAAATGAAAAGAGATTAAATGAAGAATTAAAAGAGAAGGAAGAGAGAAAAGAAGAGCTTTTTATCCATGAAGAATTTAAAAATAAGATTAATAGTGGATTATTTATTTTAAATTCTTATGAAAGTTTAGATAAACAATTTAATGAGATAAAGAGTGAAGAGGCTGAATTAAAGAGATATATAAAAGAGCTTACAGAGGATAAAGAAAAGTCAGAGAAGGATTTAAAAGTTAAGATAGAAAGTTTAGGTAAGACAAGGGACAAACTAGAAAGTCTTTTAAAGGAAACACCAGGGGATAGTAATTCTATTTTAGAAAAACAAATAAAACTTGGAGAGTATAGAGAGAAGCTTAATAAATATAAAGAGATAAAAAATTCTTTAGAAGAGTCCTTAAAGACTAAAAATAACTTTGAAGAAAAACTTAAAGGTTTTGAAAATCAAAAATTATTATTAGAAAAAGAGGTAAGAGAGCTTAAGGAGTATATAAATAAGGTTAAGGTTGAAGAATTAGCTCATAAACTTAGAGAGAATTTAGTAGACGGGGAGTGTTGTCCAGTTTGTGGATCAACTCACCATGAACTTAATAAGGTTGAGAAAATTAATTTAGATGAATCAAATCAAAAAACAACTTTATTAGAAAGTAAGGAAGAAAAACTAAAAGAGCTTATTTTAGAGTTCTCAAAAATAGAAGCTACTTTAGAATATGAAAATAAGAAAATTGAGGAATTAAATATTTCCATAGAAGAAGTAGGAGAAGTTAATGAGGAAAGATTAAAATCCTTAGAAGAAGAGTTTAATACCTTAAAAGATAAAATAGAGGAGTTTAATCTTAAAAAAGAAAATCTAGAAAAAAATTTAGAAAAATTAAAGGAAGAGAAAAATAATTTAGAAAATATCTTCAATAAGGCTGAGGTTATTTTATGTGAAAAAATAGTTAGAGAGAAAGAAATAGCTTCAAAGGTAAAAGAATTAGATAAGGAGTTAAAATTAAAAATTTCTGAGCTTAATTCCATAAAAAATGAACTAAAGATTGAGGATATTAAACTAGAAAATGAGTTGATATTAAAAAAAGAGAAAGAAAAAAATCTATTAGAGAAAGAGATTAGAATATTAAGAACTCAGTTAGAGGAATCAAATAAGATAAAGGATGAATTAAGAGAAAAAAGAGATGAATTAAAGGAGAATTACTTAAGTCAAAAATCCTTGTTAGATGGTAAAGTAGAAGTTTATAGAGAAAAGGAAAGAATGATTAAAGGAGCTTTAAAGGGCTTAATTGATGAAGCTTTACCTATTGAAAAAATAGATATAAAAGGCTTATTAGAAGATTTACAATTAGAGATTGATTATATAGAAAAGGCTTATTTAAATCTAAGTGAGGAAAAAGAAAAACTAGAAAAAGCCTTTAATAATATGAATCAAGAGATGGCTGTTACTAAGGAAAGAGTAAATTCATTAAATCTTAGAAAAGAAAATGAGGAGAAAAAAGTAAACTTAGCTTTAGAGGAAGAAGGATTTAAGACAATATTAGAGGTTAAAGGGGGGATTTTATTTAAGGATGAAAAGGAAAAATTAAAAATATTAATTGAAGAATACCATAATAACTTTATTAAGGTTAGGGCAAATATAGAATTATTAATTAAAAAGTTAAATGGAAAGAGTTTAACAGAAGAAGAATGGACAAGGGTTCTTCAGGAGAAAAATAATACTGAAAAAGAATTAAAGGAAGTTGAAGAAATAAAAATTAGACTTGTTACTGAAAGTGAGTCTATAAAGAAAAAACTTGAAGAACAAAGGGATATACTTCATATTAAAGCTAAACAAGAACATAAGCTTGCTCTTTTAAGTGATTTAGAAAAATTGTTTAAAGGAAAGAAGTTTGTAGAATTTATTGCAGCAAATCAATTAAAATATATATCCATAGAGGCCTCTAAAAAGCTTAAGGATATAACTAATGGAGTTTATGGATTAGAGGTTGATGAAAATGGTAAGTTTATAATAAGAGATTATAAAAATGGAGGTGCAGAGAGAGATGCCTCAACTCTTTCAGGGGGAGAAACCTTCCTAGCTTCCTTAGCCTTAGCATTATCACTTTCATCACAAATTCAGTTAAAAGGAACAGCCCCTTTAGAATTATTCTTCTTAGATGAGGGCTTTGGAACTTTAGATGATAATCTTTTAGATGTGGTTATGAGTTCCTTAGAAAGACTTCATCACGAAAGACTATCTGTAGGTATAATAAGCCACGTTGAATCTATAAAAAACAGAGTTCCAGTTAAGCTTATATTAACACCGGCAGAGGCAGGAATAGGTGGAAGCAAGGTTAAAATAGAGAGAAGTTAAATTAAAATCAAAAGAGCTTAATAAATAAGCTCTTTTGATTTAATATTTAAAAAGATTTTAAATTTGGTAAAAGAGATTTATATATTTATTATTAGTTTTAGATAATAGGTTTTCAAAATAAATCTTGTAAAATTATTTATATGGTTATTAATAGAAGTATTTATAAAAAAATAGAAGTTATTTTTATTATTAATAAAGTGATTATGAAGTAATTTGTTACATAAAATTCCTAATTTGGAGTTATTATATTATTTTCTTTGAAATAAAATAATTTTGCGAAAATATTTACAAAATCTTTTTATGTTTAAGGTTGAAATATATTAGATTAGAATATAAAATTTATCTTAAGATTGGCATGGGTTAAAGGTTTAAATCAATTTAACTGAGATTAGGAGAGGGATAAAAATGAAAATACTTATAATTAATTGTGGAAGTTCATCATTAAAATATAAATTAATTGATATGGCTAATGAAAAGGATATCATAGAGGGTATAGTTGAGAGAATAGGACTTGATCAATCTAGATTAGTCCAAAAAAATGAATTGAGAGAAAAATATATATTAGAAAAAGAAATAAAAGATCATAAAGAGGCTATAGATATAGTTCTAAACACTTTAGTGGATTCAAAGGTTGGAGTTATTGAATCTATTGATGAAATTACAGCAGTAGGTCATAGAGTAGTTCATGGGGGAGAAAGATACTCTTCTTCAATAATCATAAATGAAGAAGTTATAAAATACTTAGAAGAGTGTAGTAAATTAGCTCCACTACATAATCCAGCAAATATAATTGGAATAAGAGCATGTCAAAGTCTTATGCCAAATAAAGAAATGGTAGCTGTATTTGATACAGCCTTTCATGGAACATTACCAGAAAAAGCTTATATATATGCAATAGATTATGCTTTATATAAAGATCATAAAATTAGAAAATATGGATTCCATGGAACTTCACATAAATATGTATCTCATAAGGTTGCAGAAACTATGGGAAAAGATATAAAAGATTTAAAAATAATTACATGCCACCTAGGAAATGGTGCAAGTATATCAGCAATAAAAGGTGGAGAGTGTATAGATACAACTATGGGATTCACTCCACTTGCTGGGATTCCAATGGGAACTAGATCAGGTAATATAGATCCTTCAATAATTCCTTTTTTAGTTGAGGAATGTGGATATACTATAGAAGAGGTTTCTGAATCCTTAAATAAAAAATCAGGAGTTTTAGGAATATCAGGAGTTAGTTCAGATTTTAGAGATATAGAAGATGCCGCTTCAACAGGGGACAAGCGTGCACAATTAGCATTAGACATATTCCACTATAGAATAAGAGCTGAAATAGGTTCATTTATAGTAAATATGGGTGGTGTAGATGTAATAGTATTTACTGCTGGTGTAGGTGAAAATTCACCTGAAACTAGAGAAGAGTGTTTAAAAGATCTAGAATTCTTAGGATTAACTTTAGATAAAGAAAAAAATAAAGTTAGAGGAAAACTTGCAGAAATATCACAAGCTGATTCAAAAATTAAAGCATATGTTGTTCCAACAAATGAGGAATTAATGATAGCTAAGGAAACTGTAGAATTAATAGGTAAATAATTTATAGTAAATAGTTTTATAAAAAGGTTTGTAAACTTTAAAGAGTTTACAAACCTTTTTTATAGTTATCCTCTCTGTATTTTAAGGGAGTTAGACCAGTAAATTTTTTAAATACTGTGCAGTAGTAACTTTGATTACTAAATCCAACCTTATGTGCAATATCCAAAAGTGAGAGGTCAAGATCCTTAAGTAAGTCCTTACTCTTTTCGATTCTATAATTATTTAAAAAGTTTATAAATGTTTGGCCAGTTTCGCTTTTAAATATATTACAGAAGTAGGACTTATTTATTTTAAATTCTGTGCAAAGAGAGTCTATAGTAATTTCTTCTGCGTAATTCTTTTCTATAAAATCTATAGCTCTTCCTACATAAGGAGAATATGAAATTGAAAAATTATCTTTAAGTTTTTCATCTAAGATTATTTTCAATAGAGAATTATAATACTTAAGACAACTTTTAGTCTTTAAAGGTATTTTATAAAGTTCTAAATCATCATTAGAATTTTTTAAATCTTCTTTTAAATATAGGGGACCTATTATGAAAATTAAGTCTTTATCAATTGATTTATAATTAAACAATGAATAAAAAGATATATTATTTTCAAAGGTAATTATTAGTGAGTCATTATGATCATGTTTTAAATATGAGCGCTCAAACTTGCTATTTAAGTTCAAGTCATTAAATATATAATCATAAAAAGAAGAGTAACCCACTTCAGAAAGAATATTCATATTATTATCTACAGCTCTTATTGGAATTTCACAGCAGTTATAAAAATCTATAAGAACTGATTTTAAAAAAATCACACAAAATCCTCCTTTTTAAACTTAATATATTAAAAAAAATCTTAATATAGAGAAAAACAATTATAAAAATCTATGATAATATAAGTATGTTAACATTATTGATAATCATTTTCAATAGGAAAAGAAAGTCAAAAGGGGGATTAACTTTGGGAAGAAAGAAAATTAATAAAATTTTAGGTTATGCACTTGTAACATCTATGTTAGTTGGAGTAGGAGCGGATACTGTATATGCAGCCACTAATATAAATAGTGGAACTGCAATTGTGCGTTCAGAAGGACTTAGAGATGGAATATATGAAGCTAATAATGTAACTTCATATGTTGAAGAAGGAAATTCTACAGGCGAAAATATGGCAAGAAATGCTGTAGGAGAAAAAACAAAGTTTAGGATTGAAGATGGCAAAACATTAATGACTGTTTACTTTAATAGTAGTTTATATGGATTTATGAACAATATTGAAGTTAGCGCTGGAGGAGAAGCTTTAAAGATAGAAGAAAATAAAGATGATAAATCAATAACATTTGAAGTACCATCACCTGATACAAAGGTAAAAATAGGATTATTCATAACAATGATGGGAAGAAAGGTTGAGCTTTTCTTAGTTAATGATATGAATACTGTTAATTTATTAGATGAAGCACCTACTATAAATAATGCTAAGGATATTAGTGTTACTCAAGGTGATGCTATTGATTTATTATCTGGAGTTATTGGAACTGATAAGGAAGATTCTAATTTAAAAGTTGAGATAAGTGGAGATACATCATTTATAAAAGATGGAAAAGCTGAGATTCCTGGATTATATCCAATAACTTATAAAGTTACAGATTCATCAGGGCAATTTGATGAAAAAACAGTAAATGTTACAGTTAATAAAAAAACAACTTTAGGGGATGGAAGCTATACCCTTAAGAATACAGTTCAATATGTTGGACAAGGAAACATGGAAACAGGAAATTCCATGGCTAGAAAAGTGTTGTCAGATGATTCAAGAATTGATATATCAAATGGGAAAAATACAGTTACATTAACTTTTAATAGTGAATTATATGCTTTCTTAAAGAACTTCAATGTAACAGTTGATGGAGAAAAAGTAGAAGCAGAAGTAAATAAAGATAATAGAACTATAAAGTTTAATATACCTGATTTAAATTCAGATATTGTTGTATCTACACTAGTTAGTATGATGGGGAAAGAAGTTAGTTTTAAAACTACTTTAAATTATGATACAGCTAAGAAATTAGAAGATAATTTAGAAGATAATAATAAGCCTGGTAATGAAGATAGTGAGAATATTCCAGGTGGAAATGAGAATAGTGGAAATCAAGATAATTCAGGAAATACTAACTCAGGAAGCAATGGAAGTGCAAATGAAGATAAAGAAAATGAAAGTGAAGGAAGTTCAGGAGAAATAGTAGATGCAAATCAATTAAAGAATGGTATCTATAACATAAAAAATGATGTTTCATACATTGGTGATGGAAATCAAGATGTGGGAAATGATATGGCAAGAAAAGCTCTATCTAAGAATAGTAAATTAGAGGTAAAAGATGATAAAAAAATTCTTACACTAAAGTTTAATGAAGAGCAGTTCTCATTCTTTAAGGATTTTAGAATAACTGTAAATGGTAAAGATGTGGTAGCAACGCCAAATGAAGCTGATAGAACAATATCTTTTGAGATACCAAGTCTTGATGCTGATATAGTTGTTACAGCCTTTGTAAGTGTAATGGGTAGAGATGTAAGCTTTAAAACAATACTTAATAAGGGAACTTTAGAATTAGTTAGTGGAGAGGACAAACCTGCAATAGAAGAAGAGAATAAATCAGAAGAAAGTAACGGTACAAGCTCTTCTAATAATGGAAGCTCAGCTAACGAAGGAAACAGTACAGTTACAGAAAATAAAGTTACTAAGGGAAAACTTTACACAATAGAAAACAAAGTTGTTCATAAAAGTCAGACTGGTGTTGATATGGCAAGAAAATATTTAAACAAAATATCTGACTTAGAAGAAATTGATGGAAAAACTTATTTAACATTAACATTTACTGGTCAAGAGTTTATGAAAGACCACAAGATAACTGTAAATGGTAAAGATGCTAACTATAAAGTTGTATCTAAGAATGGTGATTCAATTAAATTAAGATTTGAAATTCCTAATTTAGATGCAGATATTAAAGTAAGTTTATATGTAATACCAATGGGAAGAAATGTTGAGTTTAATGTAGAACTTTTAAAAGATACTAAAAAGTTTGTAAAAGACTTTACTGTATCAAGCTTACCACAGACTGGTTCACCAATAGGAGGAAACTCAGTTGCATTATTAGGAATGGCAATGATGGGAGCTTCTATGTTTATTAGAAAAAGAGAAGAGTAAAAGCAGTTTAGTTTGAGAGGATTTCCTCTCAAACTATTTTTAAACAAATGGAGGGAAATTAGATGAGATTTTTAAAACCTGTTTTATTAGTTATGTTGACAATTTTTATTTCTTTAACAGGAGTTTTTGGAAGTGTTGATGTACTAGCAAATGAAAACTTAGAAAATGGAATATATGATGTTAAAAATGATGTTTATCATGATTCAGATATAGGGATGTCAATGTCTAGAAGCTATTTAAATGACACTATGCAGCTTAAAATTTTAGGGGATGAAACAGAATATACTATAGGTTTTTCAGGAACAGAATATATGGAAAATTTCAGAATCTTAGTAGATGGTAATGATGGAAATGCTGAGATTGTTGAAGAAGATAAAGAGAATGGAACTATAAAACTAAAAGTTAAGGTTCCTAATAAGGATTCAGAGCTAGAGGCGAAAATATATGTAGGACCTATGGAAAGAGATGTTCAATTTAAGGTGATTCCAAAGTTTGATACTTTAACTCTTGTTGAGAAGTTAGAAGCACCTAAAGTGGAAAACAAGGAAAGTAGCAATGAAAATCTTTCTGATGAAACTGGAAAAAGTGAAGATGCTATAAGCGAAGCAACAGGTTTAGCAAATAATAAGAATATGTTCATTTATATTGGTGGCGGAATTATAATAGTTGCTTTAATAGTTTCCTTAGTAATATTTAAAAGGAAAAAGTAAAATGAGAAATAAACTAGCTAAAGGATTATTTATTTTAGGTTTAGTTATAGTTTCTACAGTTCTTATAGGAAAACTTTATAAAAGTAGTGTTGAGAAAAAAACTTTAGAAGAGTTTAAGGAAAAGTTTAATTATTCAGAAGAAGAGAAGAAAAAGACTTTAGAAGAAATAAAAAATGGAGATGGAATAGCTTTAATAGATATAGAAAAAATAGGTGTACATACAGTTATTGCTGAGGGTAGTACCTTAGATGTGTTAGAAAATAACATTGGTCACTTTGAAAATACTGCTATGCCAGGCGAAAATGGAAATTTTAGTATTGCAGGACATAGAAATACTATAAATAATGAGGTCTTTAGAAATATAGACAAGCTTCAAGTAGGAGATGAAATAAAAATCACAACTTTAACTGATATATTTCAGTATGAAATTAATGAGATTTTTGTCACATCACCTAGTGATACTGATGTTTTGAATCAAAATTTAGATGAGAAAACAATGACCATAGTTACATGTACAAATAGAGGAAAAGACAGATACATAGTTAAAGCAAAATTAATAGGTTAGTGGAGGGAAAATAGTGTTTTTAAAAAAGGGTATAGCTTTAAGTTTAATATGCCTTTTAGGCTTTGGAGTTATGGGATGTTCAAATAACTCTGGAGAATCAAAGGAAAGTTTAAAAAAAGAAAATGGAGAAGAGATTGTTGTGGCAACCTCTGTTGCTGTAACAGAAATATTAGATGAATTAGGAGTAAAGGTAAGTGGAGTTCCAACTAGTTCTTATGATTTGCCTGAAAGTACTAAAGATGCGGTTAAAGTTGGTAATCCCATGAATCCAGATTTAGAAATAATAAAATCTTTAAATCCAGATGTTGTAGTATCTGTAGATACCTTAGGAGAAGATTATAAAAAACTATTTACTGATAACAATATACCTAGTGAATTTATAGATTTAACTACATTAGAAGGATTAAAAACAAGTATATCAACTTTAGGTGAAAGATTTAATAAGACAGAAAAAGCAAATGAAATATTAAATGAGCTTAAAGTTAAGGAAGATGAGTTTGTGAACTTATCTAAAGAAGAAAAAAAGAATGTTTTATTAGTATTTGCAGCACCAGGAAGCATGATGATTGCTACTCCTTCATCATACATAGGAAACTTAGTGGATAAGGTGGGAGCAAATAACATAGTTAAAGATGATAAAAAGCCATTTGTTTCATATAGCAATGAAGAAATAGTAAAGCTAAATCCAGATATGGTATTAGTTATGACTCATGGAATGCCTGAACAAGCTAAAAAAATGGCTGAAGAAAAATTTGCTTCAGATCCAGCCTGGAGCAGAATTGAAGCTGTTAAAGAAGGAAAGGTCTATTACTTAGAAAACGGGTACTTTGGTATGAGTGCAAACCTAAAAGTAATAGAATCTTTAGATAAGTTAGGTGAAATAATATATGGTGAAAAATAATAAGTTAAAAAGCTTATATATAGGTTTATCAATATTAATAGTTTTAATTTTAATGATAGTTTCTTTAAAGCTAGGAAGTATTGATATAAGTTTTGGTGAACTAATAAAAGGTCTTTTAAGTGGAAGTAATGAAGGAAATATAGGAATAATAAAAGATTTAAGGATGCCGAGAGTCATTATAGCTGCTTTAGTTGGAGGAAATCTTGCCTTGGCAGGGGTATTACTTCAGGCAGTAATAAGAAATCCCTTGGCTGATCCTCAAGTAACAGGAATATCTTCTGGAGCATGCTTAGTATCATTAATATTCATAATATTTATGCCAGCTTCAGGATCAATAAGACCAATAGTAGGTTTCTTTGGAGGGCTTGTTTCTTGTATAGTTGTGTATTTAATGGCTTATAAAAAAGAGTTAGATACTATGAGAATAGTCCTTGCAGGGGCTGCTATAAATGCTCTTTTAGGAGGTTTATCACAAATATTAACTATAGGTAGTGGCGTAGGTGCAGGGAATATACAATCTTGGATAAGTGGAAGCTTAGCTGCCACTTCATGGGATGAAGTTAAAATTTTATTTTTATATTCAATAATAGGAATGGGTTTTGCATTAATTTTAGCTAAATCATGTAATGTTATAGTTTTAGGAAATAAAAATGCAAAAAGTTTAGGTTTTAATTCAGATTTACAAATGATTCTCATAACAGTGGTAGCTGTATTTTTAGGGAGTGTATCAACGGCTATTGTAGGTATTATTTCCTTTGTTGGATTAGTTGTACCACATATTTGTAGAATATTAATTGGCTCTGATCATAGATATTTGATTCCTTTTTCAATATTTGTTGGAGGAGCATTAGTCTTACTTGCAGATACAATAGGAAGAATGCTAGTAAAGCCATATGAAATACCAGCAGGAATAATTATGGCAGTTATTGGAGCACCGTTCTTCTTATATCTACTAAGAAGGAGTGATATGTAGATGATTAGAGGGGAAAAATTATCATTCAATTACAAGGGAGAAAAAAATATCATTAATGATTTAAATATAGATATAAAAGAGGGAGAAATAACAACTATTATTGGCCCTAATGGAAGTGGAAAATCAACTTTGCTAAGTCTATTATGTGCTTTAAATAAAAGTAAAACTGGACATGTTTATTTGGGGGATATAAACATGAACAATCTTAAATATAAGGATATAGCAAAGATTTTAGCAACTGTTCATCAACAAAATAGTGTGCCAAAGGATATAAAGGTTGAGGAGCTTGTTGCCTATGGTAGATATCCTCATAAAGGATATTTTAAAAGTAACAACAAGGAAGATAAAAACATAATTAAATGGGCTTTAGAATGTACAGGACTTGATGATTTAAAACATAAGGGAGTTATGAATTTATCAGGGGGAGAAAGACAAAGAGCTTTTATATCAATGGCTTTAGCTCAAAAGCCTAAAATTTTATTTTTAGATGAGCCAACAACTTATTTAGATATTTTTCATCAAATAGAAATATTAGAGATTGTAAAAAAGTTAAATAAGTATAATGGGCTAACTGTTGTTATGGTTTTACATGATATAAATCAAGCAATTAAATATAGTCATAATATTGTTGTCATGAAAGATGGAAAAATTGTAAAAGAGGGAAAATCAGAGAATGTAATAGATGAAAATTTATTAAAGGAAGTTTATAAGGTTAATGGTGTTATTAACAAATGTAAGGAAACTGGAGAGACTTATTTTATACCAAAAACTATTTGTTAAATAAACTTTATAAACTTCAGAAAGATGGTGTAGGAATTATGATGATAGACAAGAGGCTTTTAAACTTGTGTAAGGAATCTAAGAAATACATAGGTTTAACTGTTTTAATGAATTGGATTTCTGTAATTTGTAATCTGATGACAATAATAGTTATTGGATTTAGCATTCAGGAACTTTTTAGTTTAGGGAATATTGAAAACTTAAATAAAAAAGTATTAATTTTAGTTGGTCTTTTAGGTGTAAGATTTTGTGTGAATTTATTAAGTGGACACTTCTCATATAAATCTTCAGAGATGGTTAAGATTACCCTTAGAGATAAGATATATGAGAAGCTTTTAAAACTTGGAATGAGATATGATAAGGTAGATTCTACATCTTCAATTGTTCAAATGGCTGTTGAAGGGGTGGAGGCTTTAGAGGTTTATTTTAGTAAATACTTACCTCAGTTAATATATTCTATTTTAGCGCCTTTAACTTTATTTTGTGCTTTAGCATTTATTTCATTTAAAGCAGCTTTAGTATTTATACTTTGTCTGCCTTTAATACCAATATCAATAATATTAATAATGAAAATAGCAAAGAAAATATTAAAGGAATATTGGGGACAGTATTCAGATTTAGGAAACACATTCTTAGAAAACCTTCAAGGGCTTACAACATTAAAGGTTTTTGATATGGATAATGAAAGACATGAACTTATGAATGAAGAGGCTGAAAGCTTTAGAAAGATAACTATGAAAGTTTTAAGTATGCAATTAAACTCAATAAATGTTATGGATTTAATTGCTTTTGGAGGAGCTGCCCTTGGAAGTATAGTGGCTTTATTACAATTTAGAGCAGGAACAGTAAGCCTTGGAGGAATGATAGTAATTTTATTAATATCAGCAGAATTTTTCATACCTCTTAGATTATTAGGATCATATTTCCACATTGCTATGAATGGAATAGCTGCTGCAGATAGAATTTTCAAAGTTTTAGAAGCTGATGAAAGCAAGGTTTCTTCAGATAGTAATCTTAATGAAATATCAAACATCTCTCTTGAGAATGTAAGTTTCTCTTATGATGGAAAAAGAGAAGTTTTAAAGGATATATCTTTATCAATAAATAAAGGAGACTATGTAGCAATAGTTGGTGAAAGTGGAAGTGGAAAAAGTACTATAGCTTCATTGATTTTAAATAACTATAAGGCTTCAAAAGGAAAGATAACTTTAAACGGAACTGATATAAATAATATTGATTTTTCAAAGCTTTATAATAGGGTATCCATAATATCAACTAACAGTTATATATTTAATGGAACAGTTAGGGATAACTTATTAATAGCTAAGAAGGATGCAACTTTAGAAGAGATAAATTACGCCTTAAAAAAGGCTAACCTTTTAGATTTTGTGAATTCTAAAAAGGAAAAATTAGATTTAGAAGTTGGTGAAGGTGGATCAAAGCTTTCAGGAGGACAAAAGCAAAGACTTGCTTTAGCTAGAACTATATTAGCAAATAGAGAAGTAATAATCTTTGATGAAGCAACTTCAAATATTGATGTTGAAAGTGAAAATATGATTTGGAAATCTATAAATGAAATATCAAAAGAGAAAACAGTAATAGTTATTTCTCATAGACTTGCTAATGTTAAAAATGCAGATAGAATTTATATGCTAGATAAAGGAGTTCTAGTTGAAGAGGGAAGTCATAAGGATCTTATGGAAAGAAAGAACAAATATTATGGCATGGTAAATTATCAAAATGAATTAGAAGTAGGAGGTGTTATATAAATGAGAAAATCAGGTTTTTCAATAATGAAAAGGCTTATAGTAGAGCTTAAGCCTCTTGCCCCTGTAATGTTTATAACAGTATTTATGGGAGTTTTAGGATTTTTAGCAGCTATAGGAATAACTGTACTTGGAAGTGTAGCAATATCAAGTTTAATAGATAGCACTATAAGTTTTTCATTTAAAACAGCTCTTATTTTAATGATAGTACTTGGAATATTAAGAGGACCTTTAAGATATGGAGAACAATTAAGTGGACACTATATAGCTTTTAAAATATTAGTTATATTAAGAGACAAAGTGTTTTCAGCTCTTAGAAAACTTGCGCCAGCTAAATTAGAAGGAATGGAAAAGGGAAATTTAATTTCTATGATAACTTCTGATATTGAACTTTTAGAAGTTTTTTATGCTCATACTATAGCACCAATCAGTATAGCAATTATAACTAACACCATAATGGGATTAATACTTTTAAGTATAAATGTAAAGGTAGGTATAGTTGGAATAATTGGTTATATACTAATAGGTTTTGGGGTTCCTTATATTAGTAGTAGCTTTGGAAAAGAAGCTGGTGTTCAATATAGAGAAGCATTCGGAAAAACAAATTCTTATATTTTAGATTCTCTTAGAGGAATTAAAGAGGTTTTAATTTTCAACAATGGTAATGAAAGAAGAGGGAATATAAAAAAATTCTCTGAAGAATTAAATGAGAAGCAAAAGGTTATAAAAAAACATGAGGGAATAATAAGAGCCTTTAGTGATTTAATCATAATGTTAACAATACTTATTGCTTTATATGTTGCTTATTTAGAGGTTTTAAAAGGAACTATGACAATTGGAGGGTTAATAATTGTGGTTACTTTAATAGCATCTTCCTTTGGACCTGTTGTAGCCTTAAGTAATCTATCTAACAATCTTCTTTTAACTTTTGCTTCAGCTCAAAGAATTTTTAATATTTTAGATGAAAAGCCTTCTGTAGAAGAAGTTTTAGGAGAAGGAATGAAAGTTGGAAACAACATAGAGTATAAGGATGTTTCTTTTGCATATAAGGGAAAAGAAAATGTATTAAAAGATGTAAACATAGATATAAAATTAGGTGACAAGATTGCTGTAATTGGAGAAAGTGGAACTGGAAAGAGTACTTTTGTAAAATTACTTATGAGATTCTGGGATGTTACAAAGGGTGAAATTAGCCTAGGAAATAAGAATGTAAAAGAGATTCAGACAAAAGAGTTAAGAAAGAAAATGGCCTTAATGGGACAAGAAACAAGTCTATTTAATATGAGTATTGAAGACAATATTAAAATAGGAAAGCTAGATGCAACTTTAGATGAAGTAAAAGAAGCTGCAAAGAAAGCGGGAATACATGAGTTTATTATGGGCTTAGAGGATGGATATAAAACAAAAGTAGGAGAATTAGGAGGAAACTTATCTTCAGGAGAAAAGCAAAGAATTGGACTAGCTAGAGTATTCCTAAGAGAAAGTGAAATAGTAATTCTAGATGAACCTACAAGTAACTTAGATACTTTAAATGAAGGAATAATCTTAAAGTCTATAAGAACATATTTAAAAGATAAAACACTTATACTTATAACTCATAGAAAGTCTACAACTAGGGTATGTGAAAAGGTATTTAGAATTAATAAGGGAAATTTAATTCAATGTGAAGAGGTGAAACATGAGCTTGCTTAAGATATTTTATGTTATTTTAGGTTTTATTTCCTTAGGATTAGGGTTAATAGGAATAATCTTACCTATATTACCTACTACACCATTTTTATTATTAACAGCATTCTGTTTTGTTAAAGGATCAGACAAGTTTGATAAGTGGTTCAAAGGGACAAAGATATATAAAAATCATTTAGAAAGCTTTGAGAAAAATAGGGCTATGACTTTAAAAACTAAATTAACTATACTACTTACAGCGGACATTATGTTATTATTTCCACTGATACTATCAAAGAGTATTCATCTAAAAATATTTATAGTAATATTAATGATGTTTAAATTCTATTATTTTATCTTTAGAATTAAAACCGTAAAAGTAGGTGAGGTTGTTGAACAGAATAGATAAAGAAAAAGAGATAATAACATTAATGATAAAGCTTTATTGTAAGAAGAAACATGGAAGTTTAAATGGGGAACTTTGTAATGAATGTAGAGAGTTAGAAGAGTATGCTCATAAGAGATTAACTTATTGTAAGTTTGGAAATGAAAAAAGTTCTTGTAAAAAGTGCCCTATTCATTGTTATAAAAAAGATATGAGAGAAAAAGTTAAAGAGGTAATGAAGTTTTCAGGACCTAGAATACTTATATATAATCCAAAGGAATATATAAGACATATATTTAAATAGTTTTGCAAAAAAAGGGATGTATCTAAATAGGGAAAATATTTCTTGTTTGGATGCATCTTTTTATTTATATATTGAAGAGTTATGTGGTAAGCTAAAAATATATTTTTAACTTAAGGAGATTTTTAGAATGGGTAATATAGATAAAGATAGAATTGTATGTAGATGTAAAAAGGTATCAGAAGGAACAGTAATAGAAGCAATAAAAAATGGAGCAGATACTTATGAAAAAGTAAAAAAAGAGACAGGTGCCAATACTTATGGCTGTTTTGCTTGTAGATTAGAAATAAAAAAATTATTAGAGGAAAATAAATAGGATAAAATTAAAGGGTTGTATCAAAACTTAAAATAAAATTTATAAATATATTGTTTATATGTTTTATTTTAAGTTTTGATATAATCTTTTTTTATTTAAGAGAGTAATTATTATAAGATGAGTATATTTTGCTTGGTGGAAACTTTAATAGGAAGATATTCATTATAGATATTTTAAAAGTAGGCTTTGTTTAAAGGAGCCTAAAAATAATAAATAAATATGTAAAAATAGATAATCTACATTTTAGAATGAAAAAGTTATAATATATTTAAATTGGTATAAATGAAGAGAAAAATGGGAGGAGATTAAATATGAAGCCAAATATTGTGTTAATCATGGTTGACCAGATGAGAGGAGATTGTCTAGGGGTTAATGGAAATGAATTTATAGAAACTCCAAACTTAGATATGATGGCCACTGAAGGATATAACTTTGAAAATGCTTATACAGCAGTTCCAAGTTGCATTGCATCTAGGGCATCTATTTTAACAGGCATGAGCCAAAAATCTCATGGAAGAGTTGGGTATGAAGATGGAGTTTCATGGAATTATGAAAATACCATAGCTTCAGAATTTTCAAAAGCTGGTTATCATACTCAATGTATTGGGAAAATGCATGTTTATCCAGAGAGAAATCTTTGTGGATTTCATAATATTATGTTACATGATGGGTATTTACACTTTGCCAGAAATAAAGAAGGAAAAGCATCTACTCAAATTGAACAATGTGATGATTATTTAAAGTGGTTTAGAGAAAAGAAAGGGCATAATGTTGATTTAATAGATATAGGACTTGATTGCAATTCGTGGGTATCTAGACCTTGGGGATATGAGGAAAACTTACACCCTACTAATTGGGTGGTTAATGAATCAATAGATTTTTTAAGAAGAAAAGATCCAAGTAAGCCATTCTTTTTAAAGATGTCCTTTGTTAGACCACATTCCCCTTTAGATCCACCAAAGTTTTATTTTGATATGTATAAGGATGAGGATTTACCAGAACCTTTAATGGGAGATTGGGCTAATAAAGAGGATGAAGAAAATAGAGGAAAAGATATAAATTGTGTAAAGGGAATAATTAATAAGAAGGCATTAAAAAGAGCTAAAGCTGCTTATTATGGGTCAATAACTCATATTGATCATCAAATAGGGAGATTTTTAATAGCCTTATCAGAGTATGGGGAATTAAATAATACAATATTCTTATTTGTTTCTGACCATGGAGATATGATGGGAGATCATAATTGGTTTAGAAAGGGAATTCCTTATGAAGGAAGTTCTAGAGTTCCATTTTTTATTTATGACCCAGGAAACTTATTAAAAGGGAAAAAAGGAAAAGTATTTGATGAAGTTTTAGAGTTAAGAGATATTATGCCAACTTTATTAGACTTTGCTCATATTTCTATACCTGATTCAGTAGAAGGATTAAGCCTTAAGAATTTAATAGAGGAAAGAAATTCTACTTGGAGAGATTATATTCATGGAGAACATTCATTTGGAGAGGATTCTAACCACTACATTGTAACAAAGAGAGATAAGTTTTTGTGGTTTTCTCAAAGAGGGGAAGAACAATATTTTGATTTAGAGAATGATCCAAAGGAACTTACTAATCTTATAGATTCAGAAGAGTATAAAGAGAGAATAGATTACTTAAGAAAAATATTAATTAAAGAGCTTGAAGGAAGAGAAGAAGGATATACTGATGGAAATAGACTTTTAAAAGGACATCCAGTAAGCACTTTAAAACATATAAGATAATAAAATTTATATGTTTTTAGATAAAATCAGTGATTCTCTAAAAATATTTATAATTTTTAATTTCTATAATAAAAAAGGAAACTAGAAAGGGGGAGCCTCCTAGTTTCCTTTATCTGATTTATATATGTATATATTTAGTTATATTGTGATTAAAATATTAAGCTATCTTATCTTCAACTTGTGGATTTTTCTTTATCTTTAAAGTTAAAGCTAAAAGAAGTAATGCAATGAATGCACCTACTATGATAAATATGAATGCACCGTTCCATCCAAAGCTATCAGCTATCATACCTAAAACGAAGTCAGCCATGAATTCACCAAGAAGGTATCCGCAAAGTCCTGAGAAACCTGTAGCAGAACCAACAGCGAAGTTAGGTACAACGTCTATTAAGTTCATTCCTATTAATAATTGAGGTCCGTATATGAAGCATCCTATAAATGCAACAGAAATCATTGTTACTAATGTACTGCTTGTTTGCCAGTAAGCTACTGTAGCAAATATAACACCGATCATACATAAGATACTAAGTGGAGCACGCTTTCCTTTGAATACAACGTCTGAAAGCCATCCAAGTAATATTGATGCTGGTATTGCAGCATATTCAAATAAGAACATTGCCCAGTTTGCATTAGCAGCAGAGAATCCTTTTGATTCTTTTAAGTATATAGGAATCCAGTTAACAACACCTTGTCTTATTAAATAAACAAAGATATTAGCTAGTGCTAAGTACCAAACATATTTATTTTTAAGAACATATTTAACCATTATTTCTTTTGAAGATAAAGTTGTTGGATTAACCTCAGCCTTAACTTCAGGATAATCATTTCTATATTCTTCAACTGGAGGTAATCCAACAGATGCTGGAGTATCAGCTCCAATTACATAACAGAATAAAGCTACTATTGTACATATTATTGCTGGTACAAAGAATATTGATTGGAAATGATTTTGTCCAAATATTAATAAACATAAAGTTGCTATAGGGGCGATTAAACCTCCACCTATATTATGAGAAGTATTCCATATTCCCATTTTAAGTCCTCTTTCTTTTTGAGAGAACCATTTACCTAATACTATTGAACATGGTGGAGCTCCCATACCTTGGAAGAATCCGTTAAATACCATAAGTATTAAGAATATTGGAACTGTACGAGCAAATCCCATTAGAACACTTAATACTGATGATGCAATAAGTCCAAAACATATAAATTTCTTTACGTTTGATTTGTCTGATAAATTTCCTAAAATGAACTTACTTAAACCGTAAGATACAGCAAGTCCCATACTTATAAGTCCGATTTGTGTTTTTGAAAATCCATAGTTATCAATTAAATATGGTGATGCTACAGCAAAGTTTTTTCTAACTAAGTAGTAACCTGTATATCCAATAAATATCATAAGGAACATACGAATACGATATGCTTTGTATGCTGATGATACCTTATCTTTTGGAAGTCTAGGTATTGCTGGAGCTGGGCTAAAAAATCCAAACATTCTATAATCCTCCTAGTTATATGTGTTATACGTGTTAATGTTTTCAAAAAACAGTTTACTTATTAATAATAAAATAAGAATTAAACAACAAAATCTCTTAAATGTTTCATAAATGTAACATTTAAGAGATTTTAATTAATTTTAATCCTATGATGTTTATTAAATAAATTTCACTTACATATAAGTTATTATTATTTAAATTACTCTTTATTTTTATAGAGTATTTGCATTATTTTTTCCCTATCTTCAGCAGCGAGATAGAAATTATATTTATCATATATTTTAAATTGATTTGTGTCAAAGTTCTTAGTAGAAATAGCCTTAGAGAACTTTGATAAGTCACTTGAGGTTTCCTTTGATAATACAAAGTCTATAAAGCTTTTAGCTATTTTTTCATGTTTAGAATTTTTGATTAAAGCTATAGAGTCTACATTCCAACCAGCATTTTCAGGGACTATGCTAATTATATTGTCTGAAGATCTATTAGCTATTAATTGGTCACTTAGAAAGTTAACCGTTATAAGATATTCGCCAGAGGCAACCCTTTGAATTGAGTTAAATCCACTTATGGTTGAAGAGGATACATTGTCATTAAGCTTAGCTATAAATGTTTCAAACTTTTCTTTCCCTAGCTCCTGGTAAAGTGATGCCATTAAGGTATATCCTGTACCAGAGGTTTGAGGATTAGGAAGTATTATTTTATCCTTAAATTCTGGGTTTAATAAGTCCTCAATTTTCTTAGGGTAGGGAACAGAACCTCCAAAATGTGTTTGCCATAGAGATTTATTTATTCCTATTGATAGTGGAGTTATTTGAAAACCAGTCCAATATCCTCTTAAATCCTTGTATTTTGCAGGAATATTATTAGCCCAGGGAGAGTTATATTCTTCTAAGGCATCATACTTTTTCAAAATTTCATATCCATCACAGCTTCCCCCAATAAAGATATCTCCTTGAGGATTATCCCTGGTGTCTAATATTCTTTGCACAGCTTCTTCCGTTGGAAGCTTTATATATTCATAAGTACAATCATATTTATTTTTAAATTTTTCAAGAAGATATTTACCCTCTTCCTCTCTAAGAGAGCCATAAACAACTATATGGTTCATGTTAGATGTACTTAAAGCCTTTTCTTTTTTTATAATATGTAATTTGGCTATTAATAGTAGAATTATAATAGTTAATATTATGGTGATTTTTTTATTTAAAAATTTCTTCATTTAAATTCCCCTTTAAATAAATATTTTTACCATTTTCATCACCTAGATATTGTATGATCACGTAGTCCTTATAAACATCTATATAAAAAGTATTAATGGAGATATCTCCTTCTTTAGCATATCTATATAAAGTTAAATGATGTTTAGGTATTTCACTTAAATCAGTTTTTAAAAAATCCTTATTATCATTCATAAGTCTTAAGGACTTAAAGTCCTCTAATAAAAGAGATTTAGAATCCTTTGATAGATTTTTCATAGTTCCATCCTCTTTATAGGTTATTAGATTATCAGGACTTGATAATATGGATTCAAGGTTGTTAACAGTATAAAATGCATCCTTTAGATTATTTCTAAGCATATTTATTAAAGAGGAGTTATTAGAATAACTTTCACCGTCTAATTTTAATATGTTTGATATTTCAAAGGGAGTTTTATCTCCATTTAAATAATGAATTTCACCAGATATAAATAAGGTGTTTTCTAAAGGTAAAGCATTTTCTTTAGTTGAGTTAGTAAGGCATATTTTATTAAAATACTGAAGCAATTCATTAAGTTCAGATTTATTTGATATTACTGTAGTTCCTAAATAAGGGTTTGAAAGTATTATTTTATCAGGTATTTTAATATTTAAATCTCCCTTATTCTCTTGTGAACTTTTAACAACTGTTAATGAGTCATATATATTACTAGAATAATAGATATAGGTAGCAAGTATTATTACTATGAAAAATAAGTAAATAGCAAGTGTGTTTTTAAAATTTTTACTCATTAAAATCCTCCTCCTTAATCTCATTATTTTTACCAATAGAGAAGGAGAGTGTAACCTTGGTACCAACATCTAATTCGCTTTCTATGTTGAAACCATAGTTTTGACTTTGCATTATATCTTTACATATTTTTATTCCAAGTCCATTTCCTTTAGGATTAACATACTCATCTTTAATTATAAAACCTGTACCATCATCTTCTATAATGACCTCCATTTTATTTGGAGATCTCTTTGTTGATATACTAAGAGTTTCACAACCACTGTATTTTATGGCGTTATCTATTATATTTATGAAGACTTGTTTTGTTTTATCATGGTCTCCATATATGAAAAAGGATTCATAATTTCTATAAACCTTAATATCATAATTATCAAGTTTTATTTTTAATATTTTTAGACAATCTTCTATTAAGGATTTAACATCTATATAGGTGTATTCAATTTCAAAGGTATTCTTATTACTTTTAGCTAAAAGAAGTATTTCTTCTACTAAATTTAAAAGTCTTTTCCCTTCTTTCTCTATAAGAGCTGAACTTTGAACTATTTTTTCCTTATCATTTAACTTAGGAATTATTTCAGAGAAGCCAATTATGGCAGTAAGTGGGGTTTTGAATTCATGGGATACATTATCAAAAAACTTTTTTTGGTGAAGCTTAGCTGACTTTATTTCATTTATATATTTATCAAGGTTTTCACTCATTATGTTAAAGGTGTTTGCCAAGTCTTCAACCTCATCTCCACTTGTTATATGCAATTCCTCTTTGAATTTTCCTTCAGAAATATTTTTAGACTTTTGCTTTAAAATCATTAAAGGACTAACTAGTTCTTTAGCAAAAGTATTTATTAAAAAGATGGCAATTACTATGGCTATTAAACCACTTATAATAAATATGGTTAAGGTATTTCTTAAAATCTCATAGGCTTCTGTATTTATTAATATAAGCCTAATTGCACCATATTCCTTTCCTTTATAAAATATTGGACTAGAAAGGAAGAGAGTAGGTACGTTATCTATTTTTTCTACTATGTAAGCAGTCTGCCCATCTAAGGATTCATTTATATCTGAACCAAATAATGAGACTTCATCTGAGGAAGAATCATATATTATTTGGGCTGAATTACTAATTATTTGTATTCTCACATTATATTTTTCACTAAGTGTTGAAGCTATAAATGGAGCATTATCTCTAATAATATCTTCTTTATCTCCAGAATCATTTGATGAAAGTAGATTAAGTATATATGATTCTGTTGTTCTACTTTTATCAAGTAAATATTCAATAGAGTTATTTATTAAATTTTTACTTAAAGCGTTATAAGTTATTATGAAGATAAAAATTATTATAGGAGCTAATATTAATAAATTAGTTAAAATAATTTTTTGTTTTAAGTTTAAATTTATTTGTATTTTATTATTTTTCATCTAGTTTATAACCAGCCTTATATAAGGTTTTTATGTAATTTTGACAGGGACCTAATTTTTTTCTAAGTCTTTGAATTAGAATATCCACAGCCCTAGTTGTTCCTTCAAAATCATATCCCCAAACTTTATTTAGAAGCTCTTCCCTTGAAAAAACTTTATTTTTATTTTGGCAAAGGCATCTTAGTACTTCAAATTCTTTAAAGGTTAAGTTTATATATTCAGATTTAATAAGAGCCTTTCTTTCATCTAATAGTAAGGTTAAATCTCCAACGGTTAAATCCTTTACTTTTTTCTTTGAATCACTTGAAATATGTTTGCCAACTATATTTATTCTTAAAATTAGTTCAGTGCTATTAAATGGTTTTGTTATATAATCATCAGCACCTAATTGTAACCCTAAAAGCTTATCATTTATATCACTTTTTGCAGTTAGCATTATTATAGGTATATCATCAATATTTTTTATTTTAGGGATTAAATTAAATCCACTTATATCAGGTAACATAGCATCTAAAATTATTATATCTGGCTTTTCTTTTATTACTAATTCTAATGCATCTAAAGCATTCTCAGCCGTTATAGGAACATGACCTTCTATTTCTAAGTTCATTTTTATGAGTTGTAAAATACTTACTTCATCATCTACAACTAAAATTTTCATAACTGTTTATTCCCCCTTTATTAGAATTTAGCAGCAATTTTAATTTTAGCATAAAAGGTTACTTATTAATTGTACTATATTAATTTTATTGTTAAAGAGTAAATTTCATATTTTTGATTATTGGAATAAGTAAAGTAAAATTTTTCCTATTAATAATATAAATAATTTGGGGTGTATTAATACTTATATAAAATCAATATATTAAAGAATTTACTTATAAATAGGATTGAAAAAATTACGAAATAAAACTATAATGTAAATTAATGTATATTTTGAGTAGGAGGATTTGTAATGCTATCTTATGAGTTTTTATTTGATTTAGCACTTATTCTTATTAGTACTAAACTATTTGGATTAATAACTAAAAAGGTTAGAATGCCACAGGTTGTTGGGGCTTTGGTAGCTGGGGTTATTTTGGGACCTGCTGTTTTAAATGTTTTATCTGAGACAGAATTTATTCAAAAGCTTGCAGAATTAGGTGTTATAGTACTTATGTTTACAGCTGGCTTAGAAACTGATATTAATCAATTAAAGAAAACTGGCAAAGCATCATTTATAATAGCTGTACTTGGAGTAATAATTCCTCTTGCAGGAGGATTTTTTATTGCAAGTATATTTAATAAGGGAAATGATGTTAATACAATATTGCAAAATGTATTTATAGGAATTATATTAACAGCCACTTCAGTTAGTATTACTGTAGAAACTTTAAAGGAAATGGGAAAATTAAACACAAGGGCAGGAAATGCAATACTAGGAGCTGCTATTATTGATGATATTTTAGGAATAATAGCCTTAACCATAACAACTAGCTTAGCAGATCCATCAATTAATGTAATAATAGTTTTAGCTAAAATAGTTATGTTCTTTATTTTTGCTGGATTTGCAGGATATCTATTCCACTGGGCATTTATAAAATTAGATGAAAGATATCAGAGAGATTTAAGAAGATTTGTAATAATAGCCTTTGTATTTTGTTTATTATTATCTTTTTGTGCTGAGGAATTCTTTGGGGTTGCAGATATAACAGGAGCTTTTATAGCAGGTCTAGTAATATCTGATTCAAATAGAAGTAAATATTTAAACTCAAGATTTGAAACCTTGTCATATATGCTATTATCTCCTATATTTTTTGCTAGTATAGGTATAAAAGTTCAATTAACAGCTATGACAAAAACTATTTTCATATTTGCAATATTATTACTTATAGTAGCTATATTAAGCAAGGTTTTAGGATGTGCCTTAGGAGCTAAACTATGTAAGTATAGTAATAGGGAAGCTATTCAAATAGGAACAGGAATGATATCAAGGGGTGAGGTGGCACTTATAGTTGCAAATAAAGGAATTGCAATGGGACTTATGCTGCCAGAATTTTTAGCACCAGTAGTAATAGTGGTTGTGGTTACAACTATAGTAACCCCTATTTTATTGAAAGTTGTTTTTAATAATAAATCTAAAAGTGTAGATTTAAATGTAAAGGCAAATGTGTAGAACTTAAAAATAATTTAAGAAAGCTTATTTATTATTAAATTATTTTTAAAGGTATGGATTGAAAATATAAAAAAAGTAAGATTTTTAATGATTAAAATAGAGAGATTAATAACTAGTGATTATAATCCTTTAAAAGAAACAGTCTTAGTATTATTATAATTAATAAATAATTATATAAATACTAAGGCTTGAGTGTAGAGAAAGTCTACATTGAAACTATAGTATTTGTATTTATCTTAGGAGGTAATACAAATGAGTAAAGAAATAATAGATATTGAAGTAGAAGAATTTATACCATTTAATGATGCAGCAGATATGAAAGAATTTAGAAAATTTCTTAAACAATATGGAATAGAAGATGCCTTAGAGGATACTACATTAGATTATACTAAAAAGAAATTAGAGATGTTACTTGCTTTAGCTGAAGATGGTGAGGATGAAGAGTTAGCAGAACATAAAAATATATTAAAAAAATTATTAAATAATTTAAAAGGTGAAAAAGTTAAAAGAGAAGCTATGAAAGCTTTATATGAAGTTTATAGAGAGTATGAGGATCTAACTGGTAAGGAATGCGAAGATTTAATTGATTCTAAAGAATTAGATAAAAAAATAAAAGAGGCTTTAAAAGAATACAAGAAATATGAGCATTTTAAAACTCATGAAGAACAAATAGCTGAAAAATGGATAAGAGAGTTAAAGAAAGAGGCTATAGAGTACAAAAAACAATACAAGGAATTAAAAAAAGATATTAGAAGAGATTTAAAAAGATTAGAAAAATAAAATATAGTTAGATTTAAAAAATAAGCTATATCAAAACTTTATTTTAATAATTTGTTTTGATATAGCTTTTTTAAACATATATTATAATAAAAATAAAAAAAGGTTCTGTTTTACAGAACCTTTTATGGTTGCGGGAGCAGGACTTGAACCTACGACCTTCGGGTTATGAGCCCGACGAGCTACCAGCTGCTCCATCCCGCGTCATTAAATTGTATCTACTACTCTTTAACTATACGTTAATATATAATTAAAGTCAAGAAAATTAAATATTTATTATATTTAAATTGTTATAAGTACTTAGAACTTTCTCTTTTGTGATATATAATAAATATAGGGACGTATATTAGTTTTAATTTTTTATTCAGGAGGAGAAATGTTTACCAAAGGTTTTGACGAGGCATATAATAGGGCTTTAGAACTTCAGAAATTATTTTATGGTGAAAAAGAAAAATATAATGAAGAGTTAAAGAATGAAAATAGGGACATAAAGCATTTAGTTAACAAAATAAACGAAGAAAAAATATATATATTAGAAACACTAGTACCTAAATATGCTAAGAATATGAGTATTTTAGAAAGACAAAGTATAAAA
This sequence comes from Clostridium perfringens, assembly GCF_016027375.1. Lineage (NCBI taxonomy): Bacteria > Bacillati > Bacillota > Clostridia > Eubacteriales > Clostridiaceae > Clostridium > Clostridium perfringens. The sequence goes on along the minus strand of NZ_CP065681.1, from coordinate 14,908 downwards.
GCTACTTTAGGAGAAGAAGTCAGTAGTGAATATATAATAAATGATTATAATATACGACCTATTAAAGAACTGCTACTGATAGATTATGATGAAAAGTCTATTATAAAAAATATAAAGAATCCTTTTATTAAGGTCTTTAAGATAAACAAAATAAATAAAAATTTAGATGAAGAAACTATGGAAATACAATCTGCAAGAGATGAAATGAAAAAGATATCACAATGTGCACAGGATGATAAACTTAAATTAATAAGAATTTATAAATTAATATGTTCTGCAACTAATTTAGGGGAAGCAATAGAGGAACGGTTTAGAGATTTCATACCTATGATACAAAGCAGCAGGCTAATATATGGGGATTGCAATATAGAGAAGCGTAGCTATAGAATAGGAAACGTTATGAAATGTTATGATGGAATAATGCAGTTTTTAGTAAAGATATGTGAAACTAAATATAGAAGTGCAGAGGGAAAGCGAGTTAAGTACATAAAAGATTCTTTAATTGATGAGCATTTAGAAGAATTAGATTTATGGAAACAGAGCTTTAATGAAATATAAATTTATTTAATTTCTAAAGTTAAGACAAGAGAAATAGGCAGATTTTTATGATTTTTTATGGTGTTACAGCCAGTTTATTCAATAAAATGATAAAAATTTTTAAAGAATAGAGAAAAATATGTAGATTTTATTGAATTTTTAACCAGAATATGATACTGTCTACATATAGTAAATACTTATAGCGTGTTAGTATTTATTTTGGATTTGGTTGGAGAATAATTTCTTCAGCCTTTATTCTTTATATAGATAGTTTATAGTTTAAGAAATATTTAAAATTAAGTCTTATGAAATCAAGGGTAACTTGAGTATTCATAAGGCTTTTTTATTTTATTTATTATGGAAATTCATTATAAAAACCTATTTGTAATCATATATTTCATATAAAGATTAATTAATAGGGGAGGAGAATTTTTTATAATGAGTACAATAAGTAACATATTAAAATCTTTTTTAACTCAAAATATTTTAGGGTATATTGGTGTTACATTAATTTTAATAGTTATATGCCTAGGATTTATCTACAATATGAGGGTTAAGAAAAAGTATGAGAATCTTTTAAATGCTTTTAATGAGAGTGAGTGGATTAATGTTTCAAATAATGAAGATCAAAAGGAACTTAAATTTCTTAATTCAGAGTTAAAGGCAATGGCAGATGATTTTAGAAAGAGTGCTATTAAAGGAACATATAATATTAATACAGAGGTAATAATTCAAAAGAATATAGAAAAGAGAATATTAAAAGAAGAAAATATTGCAAATATACTGCCATCTATTTCAATAGCTTTAGGTCTTATAGGTACATTTTTAGGGCTTACTGTGGCTATTATGACAACAACAGGTATATTATCCTCTGGAACACATAGCATGGCTGATTTCTCAAGAAGTATGAATATGCCTCTAGGAAGTATGTCTAGTGCCTTTTGGACAAGTATTGTAGGGGTAATAGGTTCTATCATCTTAAATTGTCTAAACATTAATTTAAAGAGAGCTAAAGAGGATTTTTATGATGTTTTTGAAGACTATTTAGATAACATATTATTTTCTATTTATATAAAATCAGATAAAGATGTACTTACTGATTTTATGAATAAAGCTTTAGGAAGTTTTTCAATAAAGTTAGATGAATTATTTAACAAGGGAATAAATAATTTAGTTGAAGGCATAAATAAAAACACCGTAGATATGACAAGTACCTTTAATGGAATGAATAAACATATAAGTGATTTAGAGAATATTGTATCATACTTTAGAGTTTCAGTTATGGGAATAAAAACACCTATAAAAAGCTTTGGGGAAGATTTAGAAAAGTTTAGTAGGGTAAGTGCAGAGTTTTGTAATTCTGTAAATTCAACAAATAATAAATTCCTTAATAAATCTACTAGACTTGAGGAGAGTGTAAATGAACTATCAAAGGCTATAAATGATAATAAGAGAGAAATAAATAAGCTTTGTATGAGATTAGAGGTTCAAAGTAATGAGGTGAGAAGAGGATATAATACCTTTAATGATGTCTTTAATATTATAAAAGATGAGCAAAGCAGAAATAATAAAATTATTTCAAATCAAATTTCAAAATTAAATGATGGATATAGAGAATTTGAAAGAGGAATAAATAAATTTTCAAGCAATGTTTCAAATATGAAAAATGAAGTTGCAAATGGTATATACTATGCTCTTCAAAGAGAAACTCAAGAACTTTCATCAAATATAGTTGATAAATTAAATGTTCCTCTAAGAGATATTAGCCTAGCAACTGAGGAGTTAAGTAGAAGTACTAATAGGAATAGAGAAATTGGAAAGGCAGATTCAGGGTGGAAAAAAGATAGTAAAGAGATTGGTAGGTGTTAAAAATGAAGGTTAGGAGAAGAAAGTATAAGACAGAACAAGAAGTACCTTCTTATTGGCCTTCCTTTGTTGACATAATGACTACTGTTACATTAGTTTTTTTCTTTATCTTACTTACTTCAATAGGAATTTCAAGTATTTTTGTAGATAATATAGCTGTAGAAAGAGAAACTGTATATGATAAAATTCAAGGAGAATTAAATCAATATGCAGTTAATGAAGAGGTAATGAATTTTAACAGAGAAGAAGGAAAAATTGATATAAAAACAGAAACTTTTTTTGATAGTGATAGTTCAGTTTTAAAGGAAGATGGAAAGAAATTAGCCTCTGAACTTGGAGATATATTTTTTAAGTTACTATCTAATGAGGATATAAAAGAAAAAATAGATTATATAGAGATTGTAGGGCATACAGATTTTGCAGGAAGCACAATTCATGGAAGAGAGCTATCCACTGAAAGAGCAATAAGCTTTTTAAATGAAATGATGCCAGAGGATAGTGAACTTGAAAATTTACATGGAGAAAAGTTTAAAGCTTCAGGGATGTCTGAGTTTGAAAACTATGCTTCTAAAGAGGAAAGAGATAGGGGATATGATGAATATAATATAGAAGAAACCAAGAAAGATAGAAGAATTGAAGTGCGTATGGTATTTAGCAATGAAGATTTAGAAAAAGCAATAAAGGAAAGAAAAAATTAAATTTTTTAGGAAGATTTGTGTAAAACAAATCTTCCTATAGTTTTTAAATACTCATATTAATAATAAAAATTATAATTATTTAAGTTAAGTAAGATTATACAAAAAATTCCCCATATTAATATTAAATAGATTAATTGTTTATCTTTAAGAACTAAATCAGTAGGGCTTTCTCCTTCACTACTGGAATACATTAAATAATAGTATCTTATTGTTCCCCAGATTACCAATATGTCTGTAAAAGTAAAAAATCTTATTGATGTACCTAAAATACAATATATAGAATAAAAGACTATTGTACAAGTTAGTGAAATATTAATTACTTTATCTAAAAATTCTAAATTATATTTTGATAAATTTTTTCTATGAGTACTTGCATTTTCACCTAAAAAAATAACTTCATTTCTTCTTTTACCAAAACCTAAAAATAAAGATAAAAATAATGTACATAAAATTATCCAATCTGATGCAAGGACACCAGTAGCAAAACTACCAGCTAATACTCTAAAAATAAATCCTAATGCTATTGAGAAGACATCTATAATAACTAAATTTTTAATTTTAAATGAGTAAAATATATTATTTATTAAATAAACAATTATTATAAATAATATAGAAATTTTTAAGCTAAAGGCTATAGCTAAAGAGGTTATGCAAAGAATTATGCCAATTAATATTGCTACTGGAATACTAACTTTACCGCTAGCTATAGGTCTTTTACATTTGTTTGGGTGCTTTCTATCATTTTCTACATCTACAATATCGTTCATTATGTAGACTGTGGAAGATATAAAGCAAAATGCTATAAAGGTAAGTATATTATTTTTTAGAATATCAATATTTAAAAATTTATTTGAAAAAATTATTGGGCCAAATATAAATAGATTCTTTATCCATTGATTTGGTCTAAGTAGTTTGATTATGTATTTAATCATAATCTAACGCCTCCTCATTTTCTTTTGGATTAAAAGCAGTCATGGCAAGAATTATAAATATCCATGATAAAGGATATGAATATCTGTCTTGAGCTTCTATAAGTAATAACTGTAGTGACATACCACCAAAAAGTATATAAAGAAGATCAATTAAGTTCTTTCTTTTTGACTTATTTTTATATAATCCAACATATGATAATGCAAGAAGTATAATGTAGAAACTTTGAATATAGAATACTCCTTCTTCACTGATTCTTATAGTCATATTTCCATTTTCTTTTCCTAGCATTTTTAGGTAATCTTCCTTATTATAAGCTTCATCTAATCCAGCTTCAGACCAGTAATCACCAGCAAAACTTCCATTATTCCAGAAGTTTGAAAATTTTGAAACATAGAATTTAGCAAGCTCTAATTTAGGAGTATTTATTAATCTGTCTTTTATTATTTCTTTAGCCTTTTTATCAGCCTTTTCATAGTTTTCATCACAGTCATGAAAAACTTTAAAGTCCTCTTCATTCCACTTTCCACCAGAAGCTATATTTGTTCCTTTTAGCATAGAAATGCTTGGTGGTTCTGTACCATGCCAAAGAGGATATTCAGTTATATTTAATTTAATAAGCAGTGTACTAAATAAAACAAAAGGAACTATAAATGATACTAATACTACTAGAATATTTTTAAGCTTAACAGTAATGTTTTCTTTGAAATAAAGAAATAAATACATTATGTAAGCTATTATAAAAACATATCCATTAGGTCTAAATAAATGAGATAAGCTTAAAAAGATTCCAGATAGACATAAGTATAATAAATTTTGTTTATTGTTTATTGATTTAAAGAACATAAGTACACTTAGCAATAAAAGTGGCATAGCTAAGTTTTCTGAACAATAAACATTGTTATATAATATCATAGGTGGATACAGGGCACTTATTAATAAAATCCAAAAACTTTTCTTTTCATCTTTAAAAATTTCTTTAGAAATCATATAAAGCAAAATTATGTTAAACATTGAAAGTAATATATTTATAATTCGGATAGCTATTAAGGGGTTACTAAAAAAATTTCTTATTATGGCAAAATAAAGTACTGTTGCTGTCATATGTGGAAATCTTGCAAAGTAACTTGTTCCTCTAAACATATAGTTACTTCCAGTTAGAAATTCACCTGCACATATAAACATCCTGTTAAAATCACCTACAGGAATACTATCTAAATTTAGAAACCATAAGACTCTAAATATTAGTCCTACGGATAAAAGAATAATAAATAATAGTTTTTTGCTATAATTTTTCTTTAAATAAAAATACACAAATATTACTAAGCTTATTGCTATAATAGAAAGCACTAATGAAGTAATTGAAAATTTATAGTATAAATTTCTATGAACAATGCTTTCTACTAATATCAAAAGAAATAAAAATTTCAATGATATGTTTAAAAAACTACTGAGCGCTACATTTTTTTTCATCAAAAAGTCTCCAATCCATATATTTTATTATAAATTTCATTAGTCTCATAAATTATTTATAAAACCAAAAAATAAAGAAATTATCTATAAAAATAAAGGGTTGATAAAGAAGTTTATTTTTATAGAAAATTTCTAAATAGGTTATTATATAGCTATTAGTAGAGAACCTAAAATTATTAATATTGTACCTATAATCTTATTACTAGTTATTTTTTCACCTAAAGCTATTTTGGCTAAGATCATAGTCCATATGTAAGTCATGGCAGTAAGAGGTAGTACAATGCTATAAGGTAGATATTTAAGTACAAATATATTTAAAATAGCAGCTGTTACATAGAAAAAACCACCTATGTAAATTTTGAAATTAAATATAAGAGATAAGAAGTTATCTACATTTTCTGCACCTTTTTTAAAAAAGAAACCACCTAATGCACCGAAGAATGTCATTATGGGAAAAACTAAGTATATATTATTCATAAGATTTACCTCTTGCTATAAAAATAACTCCAGTAATAATAACTATAATTCCTAATAATTGAACTAATGATATATGTTCTTTTAGAAATAAGCTACCATTAATTAATGCAAATATATAACTTGTGCACATTAAAGGGTGTATTATTGAAAGATCTCCAAATTTTAAGGCTAATATCATACTAAGAGCTCCTATGCCATATAGGACAAAACCTATAATTAATAGAAAGAGATTAGAATCAACCCCTATTTTCCAAAATAATTGTCCGAAAGAAGTACAGAGTGCGGAGAAAAATATTAAAATTATCCCTTTATTTAAATTTTTATTCTTCAAAATTCTTACCTACTTCCATTTTAATATTTCATATTCATGATTTGAACTTTTGCTATTAATAAGATATGCATTCTTAACTAAACTAAACATTGGCGCATCTGATAAAGAGTCAGAATAAGCAACGGAATTTTCTTTATCAATTATCAAATCATGTTCTTGTAAAAATGTATTTATTCTTGAGACCTTTTCTTCACCCTTACAATTTAGTCCACTTATTTTGTTTATAAATCTGCCATTTATAAATTCGAATTTAGTTCCTATTACACCATCTATAAAATCTTCATCCTCAAAATATTTTAAGTAACATTCTGGAGATGCTGAAATCAATAATATATAATATCCTTTACTTTTTAAATCTTTAATTTTAGTCAAAGCATCTTTATAAATCTTAGGTTTTATCATTGTATTAAAAAAGTCACTTAAATCACCTTCACAGAGATAATTTAAGGTATAAAACATAGATTCTTTTGCTTTGGTAGTAGTTATTATTTTAGCCTTATATCCTAATAATTTTATAAATAATATAGGTAAATGAAAGGATAAATAAGGTTTTTTCTTTATTGTGTATTTAAGTAAATAAAACATGGAATCACCATGTATCAATGTTTTATCTACATCAAATAAAGCTATTTTAGTAGTATTCATATAATTTCTCCTAAGTTATTTAAGATTTAATCATATAGCTTAAATGATTATAATTTTTGAAAATATAAAGAATGTCTTGTGGCACTCTATAATTGTAATTAAAGAAAATATCATAGTAGTAATAGTATTAACTACAATAATTTCAGTTTCTTGTTAATTTTACCATATTTAATTGAGATTTCAAGATGTATTAAAGTTAGGAAAATTTCTAAATAGTGGCTATTTTAGTATGAAATTTAATTTTAGGAATTATGCATTTAATTTTTTTACTTATAAAAATCATTGGAAAATATGAAAGATATGTATATAAATAAAGAAAAAGGGCGTGTATCAAAATAAGTTTTATTATATTTTGATACGGCCTCTTTTTCTTCTTATTTAAATGTGAAAACTTACTTAGTTACTAGCTTATTTTGTTATTAATATTAACTTTTATATAATCTATTATTTCAGATTTAGTTAAGGGTTTAGAGAAATAATATCCTTGAACAATATCAAATCCTAAACTACTAAATAATTTAAAGTCTTCATAATTTTCTACCCCTTCAATAACAGAGGTTACCTTTAATTTTTTGGCTAATATAGATATTGCTTCAATAACAGCTAATTTACTAGGGGTTCTTGCATCTATTACAAACTCTCTTGGAATCTTTAATTCATCAAAATACAGATTAGATATTTGGCTAAGAGAAGAATAGCCTGTACCAAAGTCATCTATGGATATACAAATTCCATTTTCTCTAAGAAGATTAATATAAGAGATTGTTTTAGCATTATTATTTAGTGATACATTTTCTAATATTTCTGCTGTTATTAAATGTTTTGGAATTTTATATTCTTTATAAATATTTAGAATTTCATTGATTTTTTCATAGGATTTTAAAGTGTTTAAGGATAAATTTACACTGCACTTTAATTTTATTCCTTTATCTATTAAGCATCTTTGAAATTCACAGGACTTTTTAAAAACATATAAGTCAAGGGAAGAAATTTCACCTAAGTTTTCAGCTATAGGTACAAACTTAGAAGGAGAAATTTCACCTAGTTTATCATGTTTCCAACGAAGTAGAGTTTCAAAACCAACTATTTTTAATGTTTTTACGCAAACTTTAGGTTGGAAGACTAAATGAAACTTACCTGTTAAAAGATCATTTTTAAAATCCTTTTTTAATATATTCATATGTTCTAAATCAGTTTTTAAATTATCATCATACATAAGTATAGAGTTATTAGGACCTTTAAGCTTCTTAGCTCTCATTAGAGCATAATCTGTTTCTTGAATTAGTAAGTCTAAGTTAATATTTGAATCATTTAATGAATATCCAATATTAAAGTTTATATGTATTAAATCAGAGTTATGTTGAATTTTTATATTTTCAAGGTCTCTAAAAAATTTTAATATAAGATCAACTTGATCTAATTTAGAGATTAAGGCAAATTCATTTCCGCTATATCTACAGTAGAAAACATTTTTACCTAGAAGTAGTTTAAGTTCTTTAAATTTATTTGCAACTTCTACTAATACCTTATCACCAACAACATGTCCAAAAATATTATTAATGTCCTTAAAGCTCTTTATATCTATAAAGAAAAGTGCATAATCAGTATTTATGGTTTCAAGTTTCTTTAAAAAATAATTTCTACTATACATATTAGTTAAAAAGTCTATTTCATTAGCCCTCTTAACACTTGCAATTAATCTTAGATTATCTTTTCTTAATATAACATCTCTACATACTAGTAAAATCATAACAAGAAGTATAATTACTAAGCTTTCTATGCCGTTAAAATCACCACTTGCTATAGAAGATGAAATTATATCTATAGCCGAAAAGGATACTGGGAAAATTCCAATAGTAATACTTATCCATGAGTTATTTATATTCATATAGGAATCATCAAATAGCACTTGATCTGGAGCTTTTTCTTGTTCTGTAATTGAATAATATATAGAAAGCATTAATAATATTGGACATATAAAGTAGATTCCAATACCTTGATATAAGTAATGAGAAAAAAGCAACTTACTATTAAAATATGAGACTATATAGCAGTTAAGATTTGAAACATAAAAGTAGATTAATAATAGAAAACTACTCTTTTTATTTCCTCTTAAATAAATAGTTTTTACAAAGATCAATATAATAAGAAATCCTTCTAAAAAAATCCTTAAGCTGTTTATATTTAATAGAGCCAAACTATATACTGAATCATCTAAGAAATATATTGAGGATATAAAGTATTTAGAATTTTTATAAATAATAAAAGCAAAAGGTATAAAGGTAAAAAATGAATCACGAATAATATAATCCTTTAAAACCCTATACTTAAGCATATCTTTTATAAGTTTATAAATCATTACAATAAATATCAATGATAATATTAAAAATTGAAAGTTTTTTATTATTAGTGTATTAAAAATTGGAAGGTCAAATATACCAAACAAGTTTGTTGCTAAGGTTATTAAAATTTGTATGCTTCCAATTAATATAAAGCTTAATTTTATGGTGCTTAGAGAACTTTTAGAAATTCTATATCTAAATGCAAAGATTGTACTAAAGCCACATTGAAAAACCCAAAATGAAAAGGCTATGGCCCATATAAAGTAGTCTGGTAAGTGTGATGGTATTACCAATATAGAAATTAATGTTCCTGCCAAAACTAAAAAACTTAATATAATTTGAACTATAAAAAAAAGTTTTATCTTATTGAGCATAGGTCTATGCGTCATATAAACCTCCGAAAGCTTCTTAATATAATATTTGAATTATTAGTTATTTTTATCAAATAATTCATTAACATTTTATTAATATAAGTAATTTATGTCAAATTAAAATAAATATAATTATGGGTAAAAAAATAGTTCTAATCTAGAGTATTCTAAGTTTTATAAATAAAATAGGCTTACCAATGAATATTATTAGTTTTACTGAAATAAAGTTATGGTATAGAGATATATCGTTAATTAATTTTAGGAGGATTATATGATAGATTATTTTAAAGAATTAAATATTCAGATAGATGCCTCTGATAATGAAGTTAAAAATGCCTATTTTAATATGACTAAAAAATATCCACCAGAAAAGTTTCCAAAGGAATATAGAGTTATAAGGGATGCCTATGAAACCTTAATAGACAAGTCTAAAAGGGATGCATATATTTTAGAGACTTTTGATATTGAAATAAAAAATATACTTAATGAAGGTATTGATTTAGCTAAAAGTGAAAAATATGATTTAGCAGCTTTGAATTTTGAAAAAGTTCTTAAAAAATACCCTGATAATTCAAAGGTTAAAAAGGACTTAGCTGTATGTTTAATGAGAGGTAGAAATTATAAAAAAAGTTCTAAGATATTAAAAGAATTAGTTATAAGAGAACCTAACAATATAGAATACTATAAGCTTTTAATAAATGCCTATGGAGATAATTATGATCTTAAAAATTTAGAGAGTGTCCTTAAAAAGAGCTTGAATTTAAAAAATGTAGAAGTAGATTTTTACTTAAAGTTATTTGAAATTTACAATGAAAGCGAATTAAGGGATTATACAAAGGCTATTAAGGTTTTAAAGGATGGCTTAGAAAATAAAAATATAAATTCAAAGAAGTATAAGTTATACCTTAAGTTTTTAGATTTATCAGATAGATTAGATTGCAAAGATGATTTTAATAAGGGGTGTGAAGCTTTAAGCGGAATCATTTTAAAGGATAATTATGAAGAAGTAAAAAGTTCAATATTAAATTTATTAGATAGAATTTTAAAAGAGTTTCATTTTAAAAATGGAGTTAGACTTACATCAACAGCTTTAGTTTTAATAGATGAAAAAAAAGATATGGAAACCTTAGAAAAGATAATGGATTTAAGGCGTAGTTTTTTAGAACTATCTAGGCTTTATGAGGATAAGAGTATAAATGAAGATTTTAAAAAGATAGTATTTTATAATGCTGTAAGCAAATTTTTAAAGGATGATATTGAATTTAATAGGGATTTTGAAAGAATAAATCAAAACTTTTTTAATAACTTTAACTTTGAAAATGATGAATTAGTAAAATCAATTGGGAAGTTAAAAAATGATTATAGGAATGTGTACTTAGAAACAAGAAAGTTAAGTGATAAGGTCTTGGGTAGATATAGCAAAGTTCAGAAGATAAAAGAGGAAAAGAATGTACCTAAGGAATTTTATTCTAATAGGAGAGAGGGGAATCCCGTAAAAATTTTATTTAGAAAAGTAATAAATAGTTTTAGAGATAAATAAAATAAGGGGGTACTAATTTGAATTATGAAGAGGCTTTAAAGGATATTTGTGAAGAAAAAAAGTATATAGATTTATTTGAAGAGGATAGAGGATTAAAAGAAATAAAAAATTTTATAAAAAAAATAGCCATACAAAATGAAAATATGAATCAAGGATATATTGAAGAGGTCTATAAAATAGCTAGTAGCCTTGAATGGATTACAACCTATATAAGTAAAAAGAGTGAGGAAGAAGAGCTAAGAAGTAAAAGAATAAACAAAGAATTAGAAATAAGAGAAAAGAGATTAGTTAAAAGCATAATAAGTATAGTGGACAATATAAAATATATTTATGATTTTAGCCAAAAATCTAACAATGAAGTATTAAATGAGGCTATGAATAATCTATTAAACACAGTAAAAAGGGCAATGGTGAATGTAGATATCCTTCTTATTGATGGGAAAGAAACTTTTTTTGATGAAAGCTTACATGAGTGTGTTAGTACTATTTGGAATGACGAAAGAAAAGATTATGAGATAAACGAGGTTTTAAAGTTTGGATACATATACAAGGGAAAAGTTGAGAGGACAGCTCAAGTAGTAGTAGTTAAAAATAAGGAGGATATAGAATGGGAAGAATAATAGGAATTGATTTAGGGACAACAACTTCAGAAATAGCTTATGTAAAAGATGGTAAGCCATGCATAATAAGAAATATTGAAGAAGGAGATGAACATGCTATTCCATCAGTGGTTTCTATAGAAGGAGATGAAATAAAGGTTGGAAAGAAAGCTAAAAATCAAATTTTACTAAAGCCTGAATTAACAGTTGCTGAAGTAAAGAGAGTTATGGGAACAGAAAATATTATACAAATTCAAGGGAAAGAATACAGACCAGAAGAAATTTCAGCGCTAATTTTAAAAAAATTAAAAGAAGTAGCTGAATATTTTTTAGGAGAAGAAGTAGAAGAGGCTGTAATAACTGTCCCTGCTAATTTTAATGATATACAAAGAAAAGCTACAAAAAATGCTGGGGAAATAGCTGGTTTTAAAGTAGAAAGAATAATAAATGAACCTACTGCGGCTGCCATGGCTTATGGAGTAGACAACCTAGATAAAAACGGTAATATTCTAGTTTATGACTTTGGAGGGGGAACCTTTGACGTAACTATATTAGAAATGTTTAATGGAGTTTTAGATGTAAAGGTAAGTAGAGGAAATAATTATTTAGGTGGAAAAGATATTGATAATAAATTAATAGACCATGTGGTAAATGAATTTAATAAATCAACAGGTGTAAAATTAGATACCTCAGATAGTAGAATTTTGGCGAGACTTAAAGAAGGGGTAGAGGAAGCTAAAAAAACATTATCCACATCTAAGATGGCTGAAATAGTACTTCCTTATATTAGTGCTGACAAAGATAATAATCCAATAAACTTAGAAATGGTATTAACTAGGGAAGAATTTGAGTTTAATGTTAAAGAGATAATAGATTCTACTGAGGATATAGTAAATGAGGCTTTAGAGGATGCAAATATTACTGATAATGAGATAGATACAGTATTATTAGTTGGTGGTTCTAGTAGAATACCTTATGTAAGAAATATGCTTGAAAAAAGATTTAAAGGAAAAATAGCAAGGGGAGTAAATCCAGATGAGGCTGTGGCTTTAGGGGCTTCAGTACAAGCTGCTATTAAAAATGATATTCCAGTTGGAGATTCAGGTACAATAATAGTTACTGATACATGCAACTATACTTTAGGAGTGGCATTAAAGGGAGGAATATTTGATCCTATAATTGATAGAGATTCAAAATTACCTGCAAATGTAACAAAGAGATATTGTACAGTCATGGATAATCAAACAGAAGTATTAGTAAGTGTTTATGAAGGTGAAAGTAGATATGTTAGTGATAATACCTTAATAGATGAATTTATATTATCAGGAATACCAAAGGCTGATACTGGTAAAGAAAAAATAGATATTACCTTTACCTATGATTTAAATGGAATTTTAAATGTTTCAGCAGAAATTCTTTCTACTGGAGATGAAATTTCTAAAATAATGTCTACTAAAGGCCTTTCAAAAGAAGAGATTCAGGATCTTAAAGAGGTAGTTTCAAGTAATGAAAATAATAATGAACTTGTACCTTGGAAATCAGCCAATTTATTTAAATTAGTAGAACCTAACTTTAGATTAGCAGAAAGAAAAATTCCTATGCTACCAAGTGCCGATAGAGAAAAGCTTCAAGAAATTATGAGTGATATGAAGGATGCCATAGTAGATAATGATAAAATGGCACTTATGAAATTAGATGAAGAACTTACAGATTTTTTATTTGATTTCGTAAATTAATATTGGGAGCATTTCTTATGAAAAATAGTAAAGAAGCTTTAGAAGGTGCTTATAATAATGCTTTAGATTTAATCTTAAATAAAAAATTGAAAGAGGGAGAAAAGCTCTTAGAAAAAATTTATGGCTCTGGAAATATAAATATAGATATTTTAAATCTTTTAGGGATAATAAAATATATGTATTGCGATTTTTATGGAGCTAAGAAATATTGGAATGAGAGTTTGAAAGTTTCATGTGAAGATAATAAGGCTTCTGAATTTATAGAAGATATAGAAAGTGATGATTTTAAACTAATAAGTGAAAAATATATATATTCACTAAACTTAATAGAAGATAAAAATTATTCACAAGCAATAGAGGTTTTAGAGGAAATTAATAAAGGAAGAAGTGAATTAATAGAAGTTAAAATTCTATTAGCATTATTATATATGATAATAGATGAGAAAAATAAGGCCTTTAAAAATATAGAAAGTGCTTTATCATATGATATATCAAATTATAAGATAAAAGAGATATATAATGAAATAAAATGTGATTTAGCAAAGGATGAAGAAAAAGAGGAAAGTGAAGAATTAACTTTTTCTGAGTCTATTCTAAATTTGGTAATGATTTTGAATTATAGGATAAACTCTTTTTATGAAGAGGAATTAAAGTATAGAAATGAAGAAATAAAATCCTTATATGAAGAAATCAAAAATATGAATTTAGAAATTGAATCTTTAAATACTAAAAAAGAAAAATTGAGTTTATAAATTAATTTAGCTGTATTAAATATATTCTAAAAAATAAATTTCTTAGAATATAATTTGATACAGCTATTTGTTTTTTATGAAGATAATATTTCCTGTGAAATATATGTATGTAGAATGTATTATTTGGTTTTGTATTATGGTAAAATATTCATGTAAAAAATAGAAAGTTAAGAGTAGATTAGTAAAGGGTTTTATATTATAGTAAAAATTATTTAAACCCTATAGAGGAAGATAGATTTCCTTTTAGGTATTTATTTTAAGGAGGAAAGCAATGATAGATATACATTCACATATAATACCTAATATAGATGACGGTTCAAAAAGTTTAGAAATGTCCTTAGAAATGTTAAAAAGAGCAGAAGAGTCAGGAACTAAGAAAATAATAGCAACTCCTCACTTCTTTAAGGGATATTGGACAGAAAACTATAACAGTGTAAAAGATAAAGTTAAAGAATTAAATAAGCTAGCTAAGGAAAATAATTTAAATATTGAAATTTATCCAGGACAAGAAGTATTCTTTAATAATTACATATTAGAGGATTTTAAGCTTGGAGATATTGGAACCTTAGGGGAATCAAGATATATGCTTATAGAATTCCCTATGGATAAAA